>NZ_JBVHTR010000031.1:0-111256 GCF_055565775.1 Streptomyces sp. NPDC028331
ACGGCGTTTTCCGGCGAATCGCTTCGTTGAGCGCTCGACCTGGCTCCTGAAAGCCCCCATAAACCGTTCAATACCAGAACCAAACGCTCACTAAGGGCCTGACTCCGAGGAGGTAGACCCCATTTCACCTGCATATTTGCCGTATCAGCGAAGTGGTGCTGAGTCACCCGCTAGTAATTGCAGCGGAACTCCACCACGTCGCCGGACAGATATCGCCATCTTCCTCTGCGCCAGCCGAGTACGCCTGGCACCACCGGCCCGCGACACGGCACGGGACCGTAGGACGCGGATTGCCGACCCCGCAGCACCGCCCCGACCCTGTTGAGTAGATTCCGGTCGGCCTGCCCCCGATAGCTCTGGTCGGTTTTCGCAACCTCCCCAGGGACGGCTTCGATGAAGTCAACCGCGCCGTGACCTGATCCTGGTCGGGCATGCTCTCCTGAATGATCGACCCGGAGATACAGCCCGCCACCCGGTCGCGAAAGCGAAGGTCGGGCCCGGCAGAGCCGATGGCGAGGATCCTGCTTGCACCACCAAAGGACTCTGGTCACAGCACGCCTACGGAGCCGTCAGCACGGGGACCAATCCATCCTGACCAGCCGCACGACGAAGCCCCGCCCTAGCAGACCCACGAGACTTCGTCGTACTGCCAGCTGTCACCCGCGAATCACAAACTCGGTGGACGCCCTCCCCACACAGGAGCTCGAAAGTGGACATATATGCTGGCATAGGACTGGATGGACGGTCCTGGACGGCTTCTACGACATGTGCCAGGTGGTACCCAGTGAGGGCCCCAGGATCAGGACGGGAGCCTCTTCTGGCCCGTCAAAGCGGTATTGCAGGGTGTTCGACGGTGTCTCACTCACGCCCCAGACCCTCTCACGTCTCACGGACGCCCCTAAAACGGGGGGACGCTGGGTACCGTCCTGACCAGGTTGAAGACCTCTCGGGCGGCATATCGCTTGGGCCATACGCCACCTCCCCCAACCGCTGGCGCAGGCGTTCCCCCGCCAGGGCGGAGGCGACGACACACACGGAACGCGCGGCGTCCAGCGGCTCTGCATGCCGGCCACCGCGCAGGCGAAACCGGGTGCCCTGCGACCCGGACACCGCGTCAATCCGAAGAAACGTGAAACTCGAATTCGGGACGGTCCCACGGCACGGCGGGCGGGTTCGCGAGCGCGGTCCCGGTCCGCACCGCACCAACGCGGTGGTAGAAGTCCTCGGCGGGACGATGCGACACGACCTTGACACGGTCGAGCCCGGCGGCACGGGCCTCGGACTGCATGTGCGCGACGAGCAGCCGTCCAATACCCCGTCCTTGCGCTTCGTCGGCGACGAACAGCAGGTCGAGCTCCGGTGGAGCGAGGACGAGCGAGTAGAACCCGAGGACCCGGCCTCCATGCTCGTCGGCACCGACGGCCACAAAGGCGCGGTGGGCCTCGATGTAATCAGGCCCGACCCGGTAGCCCGCGACTGCGGCTGCGTACTTACCCGCGTAGGCGCCTGAGCCACGCACGAGCCGCGTGAGCCGTTTGGCATCCCGCGCAACGGCCCTCCGTATCGTGATCGGCCGGCTGATCGGGGAAGTGCGTGAACTCATCGGGAGAGTATTTCGCACCGGGGCGTGCCGTCGTGCGGCGGGTCGGCTCCTCGGGCAGGATTCCTGCACCGCTCCCGGGAACCGCCTGCCCAGGCCCCGTTCGACCAAGTCACTGCCGCCGCATCGGCCGCCCGCCGACGCCGACTGGGATGCCCGAACCGCTGCGGAGGAGCCGGAGAACGGGGTGGTCACCCCTTCTTCCCCTGGGCCTGCCGCAGCGCGGGCCAGCCTGTACAGGACGACTTCAGGCTGGCCTCGTGAGCCGCATCAGCAGCGCTGGAAACCTGCGGTGGTCCCGACCGAGGGTGCGCAGATACCCGGTCAGCCGCTCGGGGCTGTCCAGACGCAGGACGAGCTGGGTGAGCGCTGCGAAGAGCCGGTCGCGTTGCTCCCCCATTTCCTCGGGGAACATCTCCCGCACGTGCGGGTTGTGGGAGAACAGGTGGGCGTAGAAGTACAGGGCCACCTGGTCCGCCCGCCGCTCCACGACGGCGAAACTGCGGCGGAGGACATCAGGGTCGAAGGCCACCGGCCGCTCCTCAGCCGCTGTGGGTGGACCCGGCCGTGCCGGCGGCCGCCTCGGCCATCGCCTCACTCATGGTGGTGGTGATCACCCCGTACAGAGCGGTCCACGACTCCTCGATCTCCGGCGTCCAGGCCTCGCCCGCAAAGTGCCCGAGGGTGGCGAGCAGGCTGGCGCCGACGGCCGGGAAGTGCTCGGGCAGCGCGCCGTAGCCGACGTGCCGGGCTCCGAGGTTTCGCAGGATGCGTACGACCGTCTCCGTGTCCTCGAGGTTGGCCACCAGGCCGCCCAAGGCGTTCCAGAGTCGGTCCTCCTGCTCCTGCATGTGCCGCGCGAACAGGCCCCTGACGCCCCGGTTGTTGTCGAAGAGATGTTCGTAGAAATATTTGGTGACCTGGGTGCCGTGGGGTTCGACGACTGCGAAGCTGCTGGTGATGAGAGCGGGGTTGAAAGTCATGCCGCGACCGTAGGCGCGCACTGTTACCGCTCGATGCCCGATCGATGGTTCGTACTTGTCGGATTCCTCAACCTGCGACCAAGATCATTGAGAGGTAGATGTACCAGACAATGACATACGCGCAACACGGTTGAGACAACGGCAGCCCGCAGCCCGCGCTTCCTCTTCCCCGACCCCATCGACTCGTCCCGACCCGACACCCTCGGCGACGACGAAAGCAGACCGCCGGATGGCGTTGACCTGGTGCACGGCCTCCACGAGCGCGGCGGAGACCCGGCGGGAGATCGCCAGACTCTCGTCCGCGTCGGCACTCGTCACCAGCAGGCGAGAGGTGCAGATCACGGCGTCGGCCGAGTCCAGCGCACCAGCAGCCGCGGTCGCGACCTCGGCGATGTGGGCGTCACGCCGCTCCTCGTCGAGCAGGAGGGCCGCCACGTCCCGCTCGCACTCGGCGATCCCGCCGCGCTCCCGCAGCCGTTCCAACTGCCGGATTGCCAGCACGACATGGGACTCCACGACGGGGATACCGTGCGGTGCGTCCCCGCGCAGCGGGCGCAGCTCCGCCGGGGTGAGCGGTGCCCGCGCCGCCTGTCCGGCGCGGGCCCTGACGAAGCACGGCCCGATCCGGTGCAGCAGCCGCGTGCCGTTCTCCTCCGCCTCCGCGAGGGCCAGGGCGAGCACCCGCAGATCGTCGTCACACACGGTGTCGACCACGGCGGTACTTCCGCCGCGCAGCGAGGACAGCTGCCGCGCGGTATGCGCGGGGCCGCCTCCCTCAAGTCGTCGCGGGTGATTCGCAGGACCTCGTTTTGCGGGCACGTGTCCGCCCGTCTTCTCCTCGACCCACTCGGGCAGCGGCGAGCTGCGCAGCCGAAGGCGGCGGACAAACTCGCTCTCGCCGGCCGGGAGCAGCCCGTTCGCATCCAGTGGCGGCAGCCGATGGTCAGCCAGCCTGCCTCGATGTACGCGGGGACCAGTACCATTCCGTCCGGAACTCCGACGCCGAGTTCGGTCAGCTCTTCGGCGAAAACGTGGGTCTCCAGCGTCGCTTCTTCGAGCAGAGAAATCGTTGCTGTGACGCCACCTCGGCCGACGCACGTCCCCGCCGACACCCAGTGGCGACTGCGGTCGTTGGCGGTCTGGGTGCAGAACACCACCGGCTCACCGGGAAGCGCGTCGGCGTACCAGTCGAGTGCCGCCGCGCACGCCTCGGCGGCGTACCCGCGTCCCCATGCCTCTGGCAGGAACAGGTAGCCGAGCTCGGCCTCCCCGGCATCCGGACGGACTCGGCTCGGACGCTTCGCGTCGCGCCGGTTGAGCTCTACGGTGCCGATCACCGCTCCGCCGAGCTCGACCACGAAATG
Source organism: Streptomyces sp. NPDC028331 (assembly GCF_055565775.1). Lineage (NCBI taxonomy): Bacteria > Bacillati > Actinomycetota > Actinomycetes > Kitasatosporales > Streptomycetaceae > Streptomyces > Streptomyces sp. NPDC028331. The sequence goes on from NZ_JBVHTR010000031.1 coordinate 3,948, forward strand.
TCCGCGGCGCCGCCCGGGCGTCTCAGGCAACGCGCGTTCGAGTTCATCAGCCCAAGCCACCTGTGCGAGATGCCACTGCCGCGCATATGCATTCGCGGTGATTCAGTGAAGGAATAAATGAGGAGCGCGTTCGAATTCACGAACACTCCATCTTCTTCACGGAATGTCTTGTGCGGATTGGGGTGGAGAGGTCCGTTCTCACAGGCGGGTAGAGGCCGATTATGAGGCAATGAAACGGGCGATTAACTGACGCGTATTGGTCGGGACTCCTCGTCCCGCTCCACTCCTGGGCACTGCCTTTCACACACAGCGTCAGGAGGGGGCATGTCCTTGTTCGCCAGGGCGTCCTGGCCGGGAGACCATCGCGACGAGATCGTGGCCGGTGCCCTGGTCGCCGCGGTGATCGTCGTGCTCGGATACGCGTCCGGCATTGGCGCACCCGCACCCACGACCTTCAACGCAGCCGCACCGCCGGCAGCCCCGGCTCCGTCGGCCTCCGTCGGCCCGTCACAGCGGACGGCGTCCGGGGATCCCGGCAATCCTGGCGGCGATATGGCCGCCGGTTCATCGGGGAATCCCTGGGCCGGAGGCGGCGGCGCCGGAATTCCTGTCGCAAGCGACACGTCGTCCGCCGACGGGGGCAGCGGACAGGAGGCAGGCAGCGGAGACGGAGGTCAGATGCCGATGCCCGGGCCCTCCGATTCGGCATCGGATTCCCCCTCACCGCAGCCGTCTTCCACCCCCTCTCCAACGCCGTCGGACGGCTGCCAGAAGGGCGAGGTACACGTGGTGCAGCCACTGCTGAGCGGCGCGCTCACGTCCGTGACCGGCTTGCTGGACGGCCTGCTCGGGCCGGACGCCCCCGAAGTCACGGCCTCCCCGATGCCGTCTCCCTCCTCGTCGCCGACGGGCGCAGACCTCTCGTCGCTGTGCGTCGGCGTTGCACCGTCACCCTCGGTAGTGCCGGAGGTGCTGCCGTGAGACATCGTGCTGTGCGCCTATGGGCCACCGCGCCGGCCTCTGTTCTGGCCCTGCTGCTGATCGCTCCGGCCGCTTCGGCTCACACCGAACTGGAGTCGTCCTCACCCAAGGAGGGCACCCGGATCACCCACACGCCCGCCACGGTACGGCTGACCTTCAGCGAACCTGTCGACCTGCCCGAGGTCCGTGTCACCGCAGGTGGCAAGCGGCTTGCTGTGTCTCGTCCGGACCACGGCGATCGTCGGGGAAATGTTGTCGAGGTCTCCGTTCCGAGGATGGCCGGTCAGGACCGGCTCGCCTTGGTTTGGCAGGTGCGAGACATGGAGGACGGTCATCCGACCTCCGGAACGCTCTCCTTTGCCCTCACCGCGAAGACGAAGGACGCCTCCGCCTCCGATGCCGCCGTCGTATCCACGCCTTCCGACAGTGTGCGCAAGGTTTGGGCGGCTGCTCGCTGGGCCGGATACCTCGCCCTCGCCCTGTACGTCGGTGGCCTCGTCTTCCTCGCACTTCTCTGGCCGCAGGGCGCCCAGGACCGCCGTACACGCCGCATCCTCACGTCGGCCTGGGCAGGTGGGATCGCGGCAAGCCTGGTCACACCGGGACTGCAGGACGCGTACGGGGCCATGGGCACCCTCGGCGACGCGTTTCACCTGGCCACGTACCGGGACCTGCTGGGCACGGAGGTCGGCATCGTGTCCGCCTGCCGGGTGCTGATGTGGGTGCTCGCCGCGATCGTGCTCGCCGCTCTGCTCCAGGGTGGCGAGCGGGCCGCGCGCTCGCCGGGCTGGCGGGTCGGCGCCCTCGCCGTCGCCCTCGGACTGCTCCGTACGACCGGCATGGCCGGCCACAACGCCGAAGGCACGCATCCCGGTTGGGGCGCCGTGGCCGACCTGGTACACCTGCTCGGTGTGTCCGTGTGGCTGGGCGGTCTGACCCTGCTGCTCCTCGGGGTACTGCCCAGGCACCGCCCGGAAGAGCTGTCGGCCGCCGTGTCCGGCTACTCCGCCCTCGCCGGTGTCTCCGTCGCGGCGATCGCGGTGGCCGGCGCGGTGCTGGCCTGGCAGGTCGTCGGCTCGTTCGGGGCCCTGTTCCACACCGGGTACGGCCGTCTGCTGCTGCTCAAACTCGCCATCCTGGCCGCGGTGTTGCTCATCGCCCAGGGCAGCCGGAGCTGGGTGCGCACCCGGCTCGACATCGCGGTCCTGTTGCGCGGCGACCGCGCCACCGTACGGCCCTTCGTCTACTCGGTCGCAGCCGAGACGGGGCTCGTCCTCGTCGTTCTCGCCGCGACGAGTCTGCTGGTCACGTCCGCTCCCGGCCGCTGACCGGTCCTCCCTGCCCCACCCCCCTCTCATCTGACAAGGAGAGACGCACGATCATGCGTACCGACGACACCACTGCGCCCCCGCCGCGTCACCGCCGCTCCCGGGCCGGCAACCGGGTACTGCTGGCCACCGGCGTGGGCGCCGGCATCACGGCCGCCGCCTGTCTGGGCCTCCTCCAGGCATCCAGCGGCGCCGCCGCTCCGGCGACCGCCGCCCCGGTCGCCGAAACCCACTCCATGGCCCAGCCGGCCGCGGCGCAGGCCAAGGCGGCCGACTACACCATCAAAATCACGAACTACAAGTTCGCCCAGCAAGCCTTGACCATCAAGGTCGGCCAGACCGTGAAGTGGATCAACGAGGACTCCGCTCCGCACACGGTCACCACCACCAGCGGCCCGGCGAAGTTCGACTCCGGCACCCTGAACAAGGGCGAGAGCTGGTCGTACACCTTCACCAAGCCCGGCACCTACAAGTACTACTGCGCCGTCCACCCCGACATGACCGCCTCCATCACCGTCGTCGCCGACAGCGGCGGCGGCACGGGCGGCTCGACCGGCGGCTCCGGTGGTTCGACCGGCGGCTCCACGGGGGGTACGACCGGAGGCTCCACCGGTGGGTCCACAGGGGGCGCCACGGGCGGCTCCACCGGGGGCAGCACGGGCGGATCGAGTTCCGGCGGCTCCGGCGGCGGCTCGGCCGGCGGCAGCAGCGGCTCGGGCGGAACGAGCGGAGGCAGCGGTGACGGCGGCAGCGAGCAGTGCGTCAGCATCCAGCAGGTCCTGCTGCCGATCCTCCAGCACATCGACAAGGCCCATGTGGAGGAGTCCCCGGGCCAGCAGGTCCAGGACGCGCTCAGCCTCGACAACTACATCAAGATGCACACCGTCTGGGTGGAGTCCATCCTCACCCCGGCCGTGAACGGCGCCGGCTCCGTCGGCGACGACACCCTCACAGTGCTGCTCCAGCACATCAACTCCGCGCACTTGGAGGAGTCCCTGGGCCAGCAGGTCTCGGACATCCTCAACCCCGACGCCTACGTGAAGATGCACACCGTCTGGGCCGAGCACATGCTCGCCCCGACCGAGGACTACCTCACCAACTCCTGCTGACATCGGGGCGATGAGACATGGCGGGCCGGCCGAGTCGCAGTCGGCCGGCCCGCCACCACCGCCATTGTCCCCGATCAGGCAGGCGCCCGCCACGAGCCCGAGGTACCGCCATGAACACGGAACTCCCGCCCACGCAACCGCTGCGGGTGCAAACCTCGTCCACCGCAACACTGCCTGAGCAGCCAGCCCATGGCCGGCTCCCCCACCCCGGTGCATACGCAGCCGCCGCTGACCGATGCATCACCGAACTTACTTATCGATTCGGTCCGTTGGTCACCCTGCGCCGACGCGCCGACGTCGAGGAGGCGGCACTGACCGTCGCCCCCGACCCCGAGGAGTCCGTCCTGAGCCTCGCGCTGGGCGGCGACGCACTCGGCGGCGAACTGCTCACCTTCGTCAGCACCGCCATCGAACCGGTGGCGGGCGGGACGCGGCTGCGCGTGCCCGGGTCCCTCGGCACCGGCGACGCCTCGCTCGAACCACTTCCCGCCACGCTGCTGCTACGCGTCGTCGAGCGCACCGACGCCAGCCTGCTCGTCGTCGGCACCGCGCGCGTCCCCTACGGCCCGCTGCACCGCACGACCGGTTTCGCCCTGTCCCGGACACGCCCCGCACGCCACCTCGGCCTGCTCGTCGCCGCGGAGTTCACATGCACCCCTTGACCACCCGCTTCCGGCCCGCCCACACCGTACGCCTGCTGCTGGCAGCCCTGCTCCTGGCGAACACCTTCACCTTCCTCGTCCCCCGCCCCGCGCACGCTGCCGCCTCGTACCGCGTCGTGATGTCCGGCTACGCCTTCAGCCCGCGCAGCCTGACCATCACAGCCGGCGACACCGTCACCTGGGTCAACCAGGACCAGGCCCCCCACGACGTGAAGACCACCTCCGGTCCGGAGTCGATCCACTCCCCGCTGCTGAGCAAGGGCGGCTCGTGGAGCCACACCTTCACCACGCCCGGCACCTACGGCTACGTCTGCACCGTGCACCCGGGTATGTCCGCGCAGCTCGTCGTCAAGGCCGCCGCCGCACCCACTCCCACCACGCACCCGACCGTCCAGCAGCACGCCGGTTCCGCCCCCTCAGCCGCACAGCCCGCCCAGTCCGCTCCCGCGGTTGGCTCCACCGCGCACGCCGGCCACAGCGCGTCAGCCGCCGTGCCCACGCCGGGCAGTCCATCTGCCACAGCCGCAGTGGCAGCCGCCGCGGCAGCACCCACCCAGCAGGCAGCCGCACCGGCCGACGGCACCACGTCTGCGGCCCGCCCGCTCGATCCGCTGCTGCTCCTGGCCGGGGTCGTCGCCGGGGTCGCCGTCCTCTGCCTGCTCCTGGTCGGTTCCCGATCGGCCGCCGACGGCGCACGCCGCGACACCGCCTCGCCGAGCTGACGTACCAGTGGCCGCTCACTGTCTGCGCGCAGGCAGCATCAGTGACGACCGTCCACGGCGACACCCGAGTAACTCCGGGCGGGTAGCGGTTCAATCCGTCGGGGTTGATCCGTGGGCCGCGAGACAGCCACCCGACCCGAGGTCAGAGACAGGCCCATGCACGAATCGCTCGCGACCACCGGATGGGAGCCCGTTCTGCTGGTCGTCCGACGTGCGAGGTCACTGCTGTTCCGGGAGGTCAGGGCCGGATGGCGGTCGGCACGATTCTGGCCGCCTTCGGCACCGCGCTTCGCGGCTCGCCGACGGGTCACAGGGCACCGGCCCTGGCGGGCAGGTCCTGTTCGGCCCAGACGACCTTGCCGTCCGTTGCGCAGCGGGAGCCCCACCGGCGCGAGAGCTGTGCGACCAGGTGGAGGCCGCGGCCGTGCTCGTCGAGCGTGCGGGGACGGCGGGGGCGTGGCCGGCCGGTGTTGCGGTCGAAGACCTCGCAGGTCAGCACTCGGTGCTGGATGAGCCGTAGGCGGCTGGGTCCGCCGCCGTGGCGGACGGCATTGGTGACCAGTTCGCTGACGATCGACTCCACGGGCGTCACGAGCGGCTCCAGACCCCATTCCCTGAGCTGACGGGCGGCCAGGTGCCGGGCTGTCGTGACGGTGACCGGTTCGTTCGGCAGGTCCCAGGAGGCGACCTGGGTGGGCTCGAGCGCGCGGGTCCGGGCAAGGAGCAAGGTGACGTCGTCGGCCGGTGTGCGCCTTTGCGAGGTCTCCATCACTCGCGAGCACATCTCCTCCAGGGACGCGCCCGGCTGTGCAAGGGCGGCGCCCAGACGGCGCAGGCCGGCGTCGATGTCCTCGTCCCGGGACTCGACCAGCCCGTCGGAGTAGAGGGCGAGCACGCTTCCCTCGGGCAGTTCCAGTTCCACGGACTCGAAGGGGACCATGCCGAGGCCGAGGCCGAGCGGGGCTCCGGCGGGCAGATCGGGGACGGTGACCCCGCCCTGTGCGCCGACGATCAGGGGCGGCGGATGCCCGGCCCGCGCCATGGTGCACCACCGTGTGACCGGGTCGTAGACGGCGTACAGACAGGTGGCGCCCACCACCGCGGGGGCCCGGCCGGAGTCATCGGTGTCCTCGTCGTTCAGCCGCCTGACCGTGTCGTCGAGGTGCGTCAGCAGTTCGCCGGGGGGCAGGTCGAGGTCCGCGAGCGTGCGTACGGCGGTGCGCAGCCTGCCCATGGTCGCCGCGGCGTTGATGCCGTGTCCGACCACGTCGCCCACGACGAGGGCCACCCGGGCCCCGGACAACTCGATCACGTCGAACCAGTCGCCCCCCACGCCGTGATCCATGTCGGCCGGCACATAGCGCGAGGCGACCTCGACGGCGGCACCGCCCTGCACACGGTGGGGCAGCAGGTCGCGTTGCAGCGTGAGGGCAGCGGTGCGTTCGCGCGCGTACTGCAGAGCGTTGTCCAGGCAGAGTGCCGCCCGGGTGACCAGCTCCTCGGCGAGGAGCAGGTCGTCCTCCTGGAAGGGCGTCTCCTCCACGGAGCGACCGAACAACGCCAGGCCCAGCACGCAGCGCCGCGCACGGATGGGTACCACCATCAAGGAGTGGACGCCGCTGTCGCGTACCTTCTGCGCCCGCACCGGGTCGTGGTCGACCCAGGGGCCGGAACGGGTGTCCAGCACCGGCTCCAGGTAGGACCGGCCCGTACGTACGGCGGCGGCGAACGACGACTCCGGGTGGGCGTGCACCACCTCTTCGCGCACCCACGGCAGCTCCAGGACACCCAGGTCGACGGAGGCCACACCGGCACGACGCAGCAGCGGCGGACGGCCACTCATCGTGCCGATCCGAGCCGACGGCTCGACGCCGAACGGCACCGACTCCACCAGGTCGACAAGGGCATGGTCGGCCAGCAGGGGCACGGCGAGCTCGGCCAGTTCCTGCCCGGTCTGCATCACGTCGAGAGTGCTGCCGATGCGCGTGCTGGCCTCGCTGAGGATGGCGAGGCGCTCGCGTGCACGCCGGTTTCCGGTGACGTCCACGGTCATGGAGCACACGCCCAGAGGCGTGCCGTCCGCGCCCTGCAAGCAGAAGAACGAGGCCGAGAACGCATGTTCACGGCGCCTGTCGGTCGGCGGCCATGCCCGGTATTCGTGCACCCTCGTGGTCCCGCTCTCCAGCACCTGCCGCATCACCACCTCCAGCGCCTCGGCCTCGACGGCGGGCAGCGAGTCCTTCAGGCCACCCCCGAAGCGCCGGTGCCAAGGCACGCCGTCATGACACTCCATGGCGTCGTTCGCCCAGACACAGCGCAGCCGCGGGTCATAGACGACGATGCCGATCGGGGCTCGGGCAAGGAGCGACTCCCGCACCGGTCCCCCGGTCGCCCCCGAGGACGAGGACAAGGAATCGATGTCCGTCACGGACACCAGCCACCGGGCGCCTGCGTTCTGCCCTCGCAGCAGCGAGACCCGCAGCGTCATCCTGAGCGTGTGGCCGTCGCGGTGGCGTATCGCCACGGTCCCCGACCAGCCACCCTGCGCCCGATGCTCCTCGGCGAAGGCCGACGCCCTCCGTGCCTCCTCGGGTGGCGGCAGCACGTGTGCGGCGTTGCGGCCCACCACCTCCCCGGCCGAGTAGCCGACAAGCTGCTGCGCGGCCTGCGTCCACCCCACCACCATGCCCTCGGCATCGAGCATCGCGATGGCGGCGTCGGGCATCTCAGGCGGGCTCACCGGCTCGGCGAGGGGGGTGTGGTCGGTGTACGTCATCGCGGTTCATCCCATCGGTGCGGAGGTGAAGAGAGCGTCGGCACGTAGTGCCGCGGCTCTGTGTGCAGCGGTGGTGAACGGCGTTGTCCGGTGAGCGGCACACGTGGGGCATGTATCCATATATGGCATTCTGCCTACTTATGATGAAATAATCAGATGTAATCCTGTCATCGTCAAGCCTTGCATCAGAATTGACAGAACGATCAAATGCCGGGGGTGCGTGCTTTCCGCCGCGGCGCGCCGGATGGGGGCGTCAGGCGTGCCGGTGGCGGCCCCGCTGGAATCCGCTGCGAACGCCGTCGCTCCGAGACCTGGCGGGCTCTCGAGTGGGCGGACGCACGGATGAGGCCGCGGCGGCGTCCGGCGCCCTCTTGCCGCTGCAGCCTGACGAGGGCGCCGTGCCTCTCGGCTTCATAGGTGAATGGGCAGGTGGCGGGGTCCGCGAAGCATGGCGTTCTGCCGGTAGGGGGGCGGGTCCTGGGCCAGGCTTGCCGTCGCCAGATGGGGAAGCAGCGCGCCGAGCGCGGCGTAGGCCTCGACACGGGCCAAGGGGCCGCCGTAGCAGGCATGGATGCCACTGCCGAAGCCGAGGTGCTGGTTGTCCGGGCGGGCGGGGTCGAACCGGTCGGGGTCGGGGAACCGCTGGGGGTCGCGGTTGCCGGAGGCGAGGGCCAGGATCACGGAGGCGCCTTGGGGGATGGGCGTACCGGCGACGTCCACGTCGGCGTGCGGGATGCGCTCGCGCATGTGGACCGGGGGCTCGTAGCGCAGCAGTTCCTCCACCGCACGCGGCAGCAGCTCCGGTTCCCGGCGCAGCCGGTCCAACTGCTCGGGCTGGCGCAGGAAGGTGAGGGCGCCGTTGGCGATCAGGTTGACCGTGGTCTCATGTCCGGCGATAAGAAGCAGTACGGCGGTTTCCGCGAGTTCCTCCTGGGTGAGCCGCAGGGCCGGGTCCGGCTCGTGGACGAAGGCGGAGAGCATGTCGTCGCCCGGCTTGCCACGGCGCTGCTCGGCCAGGTTCAACAGGTAGCCGCCCATCTCCATCCGTGCCTGGTCGCCGGCCTTGTCCGGCTCGGTGGAGTCGTCGTCGGGCCTGACGTCGGCGGCTGCGACCAGGGCGTCGGACCAGGTCCGGAAGAGCGGCTCGTCCTCGTGCGGCACGCCGAGCAGGCGGCAGATCACGGTGACGGGCAGCGGGTAGGCGAAGTCGTCGACGATGTCGATGTGCCGGCCCGCCTCGAAGGGCTCCAGCAGTTCCTTGGTGATCCGGTCGATCTCGCCGCGCATGCCGTCGACCCGGCCAGGGCTGTGCGGGGGCCCGAAGGGCCGCATGGCCAGGGTGCGCAGCCTGTGGTGCTCGGGGTCGTCGAGCCGCAGGAACGGCGGCTTGTGGGTCACCTCACCGCGGGTGCGGGGATCGGCACTCATCCGTGGGTCGTGGAGCAGAGCGGCGATGTGGTGGTAGGTGCCGATCAGGTAGCTGCCGTCGGCCTGCGGCACCACAGGACCGGCCTCGCGGAGTTCCGCGTACAGCGGATAGGGGTTGGGGCGGCTGGCGTAGTCGGTGATCCGTGCCAGCAAGGTCGCGGAGTCCATGGTGGCTCCTCGTAGGGGCGGGATATGGGCTACACCACCGTCAGCCGGCGGTCGGGAAGGTAACCGGTGAGTGCGACGGTCGGGCCGTGGGACAGCACGGAGGGGTCCGGTACGGCGGAGGGGATCGTGATGTCGGCGGCGATCGCACGGTCCTGGGCGCCGGGCGGGGGCGGGAAGAGAGCGGCGGTCTCGATCAGGTGTCGGTAGTAGTCGAGCGCCTTGGCCATGTCGACGGTGACGGCGGCGGTGACCCGGCCCTGGTAGCCGTAGACCATCGCGAGCCGGCGTGCCTCCAGGGAGCCCTGGGCGATGACCACGTGGTCGGAGTAGGTGGGGACGCCCACCGACTTGATGTTGAGTCCGAACTGGGTCGACCAGAAGACCGGGATGGCCAGGTGCGGGCGCCGCAGCGGCCCCGGGCTGACCATGTTGTGGGCCGCGACCGCGGCCTGCTCGACCGCGTTGCCCCAGTGTTCCAGCGACAGCATCTGGTAGCCGAACAGCGGGTGGGGAAAGCGGGAGACGTCGCCGGCCACGAAGACGTCGTCGGTGACGATCCCGTACATGTTGAAGGCCCGGCAGCCTGCGTCGCAGGCGATGCCGCGTGGGCCCGCCGCCAGCCCGGACTCCGCCAGCCACTCCACGTTGCGGATCGCGCCCAGTGCCACGACGCACACGTCCGCCTCGACGCGGCTGCCGTCGGACAGTTGCGCGCCGGTGAAGGCGCCGTTGCCGTTCAGGGCGGTGACTGTCACCCCGGTGCGCAGGTCCACGCCGTGGTTGCGCTGCATGACGGCGGCGAGCTTGGACAGGGTGCCGCCGAGCGCACCCACCAGGGGTGCGGGACCGCGTTCGGCGACGGTCACCTCAAGGCCCAGTTCCCGGCAGGCGGAGGCGATCTCGGAGCCGGTGAAGCCGCCGCCGATCACCAGTACCCGCTCTGGTCTCGCGGCCAGCCGATCGGCCAGTCCCGCGCCGTCCTCGCGCGTGCGCAGGGTGAACACCCCGTCCAGGGCGCCTTCCTCCGGGTTGGGCCAGGGCCGTGCCCGGGTTCCGGTGGCGATCAGCAGCCGGTCGTAGGGCAGCGACTCGCCGTCGGCCAGCAGTACCCGTTTCGCCAGCATGTCCACGCCGTTGGCGCGCACGCCGAGGCGCCACTCGGCGTCCGGGTCCCGCCGCATCGGCAGCTCGAGGCTGTCCGCCGTCGCCTGCCCGAGCAGCACCTGCTTGGACAGCGGCGGCCGGTCGTAGGGCACATGGGGCTCGTCCCCGACCACGGTCAGAGACCCGGTGAAACCCTCCTCGCGCAGCGCCTCCGCGGCTCTCAGCCCGGCCAGCGACGCGCCGACGATGACGATACGGCCGTCTTTCAGGTCACCGGGCACCGGTGCTCACCTCTTCCCCGAGGAGGATCGCCTGCACCGGGCACGCCGCCGCGGCCTGGCGTACCCGCTCCACCTGGTCGTCCGGGACGGCCGTGGCGTACAGCAGCCCCTCCTCCCCGTGCAGCTCGAACACCTCCGGGGCGAGGAACACGCACTGTGCATAGCCCTGGCAGCGCGTGAGGTCGACAACGGTCCGCATCTCCACCACTTCTTCCTCCGTTGTCACACCCCCCTCATCTCCAGCATGGGGCCAGACCCGGGTGTCTGCATGCCTTGTGATCGAGAGCTGGGATGGGGGCCAGCACGATGAGAGAGAAATGGTTGAACTCCCGGGAACTGCATTCCAGTTGCTCATCAGCATTCAGCGGTGACACCTCACCGAAGCAGGGGTGCACCTTGCGGTCAGCTCGTCCGGGTGACCCGAGTCACTGTCGCCGCCCCACCCATTTCCATACGTCGTATGGTTATCCTGGCAGGGCGATTCCATACAACGTATGGAACTGCTGGCCGGACAACGCCAGGCGCTCACACCGCCTGCAAAAGCAGCCGTTGCTGCAGATCGCACCAACTGGAAGGAAAAGATCATGAAGAAGCTCACGAGGCGGATTGCTGTCGCTGTTTCCTCCGTGGCGGTCGCGGGTGTCGCCGTTGTCGGTGCCGGGGGCACCGCTTCGGCCGCGACTCCCGCATCCGTGCACGCCCAGCGGTCGGCCGTCGGCGTCAACGCCGCCGACCACCGTTGGGACCACGGCGTCGGCTACCTGATCGAGCAGGGCTATTGCTGGGACGCAAACCGTGGCTGGCACCACGACGACCATGTCGCCGGCTCCCTCTGGCACAGCCGCGACGGTCGCTGCTACCGCTGGGACGATGAGCGGCGCGGGTGGAAGTCCGACAGGTCGTACCGGCACAACTGGAACCGCTACGAGAGCGACGGCCGGGACTGGGACCACCACGACCAGTACCACGGCGACCGGGACCACCTCGGCTGGGACCACTACGACCGGAACCACGGTGACCGGTGAGACAGGTACTGCTTGTGCCCATGGGCCGAAGCCGTACCCCTCGCCCTGATGCCTGCCGGCGGCAGGGATGCGACCGCTGGTCAAGGACCAGCGGTCCCCTGACCGCCGCCCGGGCGGGCGACTGAGTGAGGACCTGTTCCTCTTGAACCTGCCTGCGGACACCTGCCCGTGTCGCAGGCACGCGCCGCCACGCTGCCGCGCCGCCACGAATGTGAATACCGATGGAGTCTTTGAGGACCGTGGTTCAAGGGCTGACCGCGCAGCTCGTCGTCTCGCGCACCTACTCACTCCCCCTGTGTGTACGTCTGCGGTACGAGCCCGACGATCCCTATATCGTCCGTGCCGCCTTCTTCCCCCACAGCGACAAGCCGGTCGAATGGGTCCTGGGGCGTGATCTTCTGACCGAAGGTCTGAAAGGTCCCGCAGGTCATGGGGACGTCCGGATCTGGTCGGCCGACGGCCGTGGCGACCAGGCGATGTACATCGCTCTCGGGTCTCGCGCGGGCACCGCCCTGCTCGAGGTTCCCGTGCAGGACGTCAAGGCATTCCTGGAGCGCACGGAGGCTCTGGTGCCACGGGGCACCGAGGCCGGACGCATCGACTGGGATGTCGAACTGGCGCACCTCCTGTCGCAAAGCTGACCACTGACTATCCACGCTCAGACAGAAAAGGAACGAGTGCCCATGTCCCAGTACCAGCTCCGTGTCTACACGCTGTGCAGCCCTGAGGCGCTCGTCGCCTACGAGAACATCTGGTCCCAGCACATCCCCGGTATGGCGAAATACCGGATCACCACGCACGGCATCTGGACGGTGCCCGCGGCTTTCGGAAGTGAGACGCCCAGGCTGTACGCCCTCGTCTCCTACAGGGACGGCGACGACGTGCAGGAACGGCTGCTGGCGTACCTGGCCGGCCCGGAGTTCAGCGCCGACATGGAGGGCTTCGACCTCGGCCAGATCGTCGGTGTCACCGAGACCGCGCTGACGCCCACCTCCGACTCCCCCTTGCGCTGACGGTTCCCGCGCGACCTGCGCTTCGGCCATTGGGGCCATGGTCGAGCAGCTCTTGTCACGGGGAGGATTCCCCGACGCGGGACATGAGGTGCGGCCGGTGCAGATGACGCGAGGGGGTGCGTTCGATGATCAGGAAAGCGGCGTCGTCGGTGAGTTGCTCGCCGGTGTGCTCGAGCAGGTCGCGGTGAATGTGGTGCGGCAGGGCGTCGGGGCTTGACGAGGGGAAGGCGGCGACTCGTTCGGCAAGCGGTCTCATCCGGTACGGGGCGACACTTCGCGCTCACGGGCGGGAGCACTCGGCGGCGTAGCCGCCTCGGTGAACGGATGACGCGGGTGATTCAGCTCGACGAGGCCGACGGTCTCCTGCTTCAGGAGGGAGACCAGGAACAAGCCAACGACCATGGTCATTGCGCGGTTCAGCGCCGGCATACGGCTGCCGTGTAGAGGCTGGATGTGGAACCACCCCGCCCGGGCGCTCTCACCCGATGTGACGGGGTGGCTCGTGCGTCGCAGCCTGAGATCGCCCGACTGCGGGCGCGCCTCAGCCGCCAGTGCCTGGGGCGCAGCGTCTCAGGCCGACTGGCTCAATGGCCGGCGTGCCGGCCGTCACGACCGGCGATGAGGCGGCCTTCCAGGCCCGTGATCAGCGTGTCCATCACGAGGCGGAACATGTGGTCCTGGTCAGGGGCCGCACTCGTAGAGGCAGGGTCTGCGTCCGCGACCCCGTCTTCGTCGGCTTCAGGGCCGTGGGACTTGAGGGTCGACCACTGGTGGAGTGCGCCGTTGAGTTCTGCGGTGAGGACACCGATGACGACGGCGACCATCAGCGCGGCGATCTCCGAGACCTCTGACTGCGGCACACCGGCAGCGGCCACGATGGCGGTGAGTGCGGTCCAGAACGGGTCGTCGTGCTGGATGAAGTCGGCCTGGTGGCTGAACGAGTACACCATCAGCTTGGGGTGACGGTGCGCCAGGGCCCGGAAGTCCGTGGCGAGCAGGCGGATCCGCTCCTGCCAGGGCGCGTCCTCCAGTGACACGGTGCGGAACTGCGCTCCGACCATTCTCGTCACGCCGCGCAGCACGGCTTCCTTGTTCGGCACGTGGTGGTACAGCGACATCGGGTTCGCGTCGAGCGCGGTGGCGAGTTTGCGCATGGTGAGCGCCTCGACACCGTCCGCGTCGATCAGCCGCAGGGCGGCGGCGTAGATCCCGGCCTCGGTCAGAGGCACGTCCCTCTTCCTCGTTCCCCGCGGGGGACGTCTCGCCTTCTTTTCCATACCTCGTACGGTATCAGTTTCGTACGTCGTATGGAAATGACCTGAATCACAGCGCCCACCAGAGCGACCGGGCTTGCTTCGCATTTCCATACGTCGTACGGTACCAATTCCATACGGCGTATGTTTCCGTACGGCGCCACGGCATCGACCTGCGCAGCGCGCCCTTGCCCATCCCCTTCCGTCCCCTCCGCAGAGGAGCAAGACATGACCACGCACTCCGCGAACGACCTCCGCCCCATCCGGTCCCCGCACGGGATCCCCCTCCTCGGCAATACGCCGCAGATCCCCGACACCAATCCGGTGGAGTACTTCGGTGAGCTGTCCAAGCAGTTCCCCGAGGGCATCTACGGCATGGACATCGCCGGCATCGAGCAGGTCTTCGTCTACGACCCGGACCTGGTGGCCGAGGTCAGCGACGAAACACGGTTCTTCAAGCAGATCGACAAGACGCCGCTGCACCACATCCGGGACTTCGCCGGCGCCGGCCTGTTCACCGCCCACCAGCACGAAGAGGAATGGGGCAGGGCACACCGGATCCTGCTGCCGGCCTTCAGCCAGCGGGCCATGAGGAACTACTTCGGGCAGATGCTGGAGATCGCCCACAACCTGGCGGGCAAGTGGGAGCGCCGGGAGGGTCAGCCGGTCAACATCACCGACGACTACACCCGCCTGACGCTGGACACCATCGCCCTGTCGGGGTTCGGCTACCGGTTCGACTCCTTCGACAAGGAGGAGCTGCACCCGTTCCTCAACGCGATGCTGGGTGCGCTGACCGAGTCGATGCGGCGCTCTCAGGAGCTGCCGATGATGACCAAGCTGCGCAGGGCCGATGCCAAGAAGTACGGCGAGAACATCCAGGTGATGCGCGAGCTGGTCGAGAGCGTGATCAAGGAGCGCCAGGAGGGCAAGGGCAGCGCTGAGGACGACCTGCTGGGCCTGATGCTTGAGGCCACCGACCCGGAGACCGGCAAGCGGCTGGACGTCGACAACGTGCGTGACCAGGTGCTGACGTTCCTGATCGCCGGGCATGAGACCACCAGTGGTCTGCTGTCGTTCGCCACGTACTCGCTGATGCGCAACCCGCACGTGCTGGCCCAGGCGTACGCCGAGGTGGACCGCCTGATGCCCGGCGACACCGTCCCGGACTACGACACGATCATGAAGCTGGACGTCATCCCGCGGATCCTGGAGGAGACCCTGCGGCTGTGGGCTCCCATCCCGATGATCGCCAAGGCGCCCATCGACGACACCGTCATCGGCGGCCGCTACGAGCTGAAGAAGGGCACACGGGTCAGCATCCTTGAAGGCCCGCTGCACACCCACCCCAAGGCGTGGGAGCGGCCCGACGAGTTCGACATCGACCGGTGGCTGCCGGAGAACCGGGCCCAGCAGCACCCGCACGCCTACAAGCCGTTCGGCAACGGCGTTCGTGCCTGCATCGGCCGCCAGTTCGCGCTCACCGAGGCCCGCCTGGCCCTGACACTGGTGCTGCAGAAGTTCAAGTTCTCGGACACCAGCGACTACGCGATGGACGTGCGGGAGGCGCTGACGCGCAAGCCCGGCAACTTCGAGCTGATCGTCCGTCGCCGTCAGGAGCACGAGCGGACCGTCTTCGGCGCCGCGGACCTGCAGACCGACGACACCCAGGCCCAGGCAGCGGTCAGCGGTGTGGGTGTGAACCTGACGGTGGCGTACGGCTCCAGCCTGGGTTCGTGCGAGGACCTGGCGCGCACCATCGCCGACCGCGGCGAGCGCTCCGGGTTCGGCACCACGCTGGTGAGCCTGGACGAGCTGGGTGACAACCTGCCCACCGAGGGACTGCTCGTGGTGGTCGCCGCCAGCTACAACGGCAAGGCCCCCGACAACGCCCAGCGCTTCGACGACCTGCTCGCCGCCGGACTGCCCGAGGGCTCGCTGGCGAATGTGCGGTACGCGCTGCTGGGCGCCGGCAACACCCAGTGGGTGGCCACCTACCAGGCATTCCCCAAGCGGATCGAGGAAGGTCTGCTGGCCGCCGGCGCCACCCCCATCGTCGAGCGCGGCATCGCGGACGCCGCCGGTGACTTCGACGGCATGGCCACACGGTGGATGGACAACCTGTGGGCCACCCTGGCCGAGGAGTACGCCGCCGACACCTCCCAGGCCAGCGGCCCCCGCTACCAGGTCCAGCTGCTCACCGAGTCCGACGTGCGCCCCGCCATCGTCTCCGAGCAGGCGTACCCGCTCACCGTGGTCGCCAACGAGGAGCTTGTGGCCGACGCGACCGGTCTGTGGGACTTCAGCATCGAGCCGCCGCGCCCGTCGGCGAAGTCCATCACCTTCGAGCTGCCCGAGGGCGTCACCTACGACACCGGCAACCACCTGGCCGTCTTCGCCAAGAACGAACTCGCCCTGGTGGAGCGCGCCCTGAGGCGGCTCGGCGTCGACTACGACCAGGTGCTCCGGCTCGACCAGCCGGCCGGTGGCCGCACCCACCTGCCGGTCGGCACCCCGGTCACCGCCGGCATCCTGCTCACCGAGTTCCTGGAGCTGCAGGACGTGGCCGCCCGGTCCCAGATCCAGACGCTCGCCGAGTACACCGAGTGCCCGTGGACCCGGCCGCAGCTCCAGGCGTACACCGCCGACACCCAGGAGGCCGAGGAGCGCTACCAGAAGGAGATCCTCGGCAAGCGCATCTCCGTGCTGGGCCTGCTGGAGCGCTTCCCGGCCGTCGAACTGCCGCTGGCGGTCTTCCTGGAGATGATGGGCCCCATCCGTCCCCGCTTCTACTCCATCTCCTCCGCCCCGTCGGCCAACCCGCGCCATGTGCGCCTGACCGTCGGCCTGCTGGAGGGCCCGGCCCTGTCCGGCGACGGCCAGTACCGCGGCACCTGCTCCTCCTACATCGCGGGCCTCGAGCCCGGAGACGTCGTCTACGGCTACGTCCGCGTGCCCTCCCCGACCTTCGCCCCGCCCGCCGACCCCGCCACGCCACTGATCCTGATCGGCCCCGGCACCGGCATCGCGTCGCTGCGCGGCTTCCTGGAGGAGCGGGCGACACAGCACGCGAACGGCACCCGGGTGGGCCTGTCCCAGGTCTTCGTCGGTTGCCGCCACCCGGAGCACGACTACTTCTACCGCCAGGAGATGCAGGACTGGGAGCAGACCGGGATCGCACAGATCCACACCGCCTACTCCGCGGTGACCGGCCACCCGGCCCGGTTCGTGCAGAACGCCATCGCGAATGCCGCCGACACGGTGTGGCAGGCCATCGAGGACGGCGCGTACATCTACGTCTGCGGTGACGGCCGCCGCATGGCCCCCGCCGTCCGCGAGGCACTCGCCGCCATCCACCGCCAGAAGACCGGCAGCGACGACGAGACCGCCCAGCAGTGGCTCGCCCAGCTCGAAGCGGACGAGCGCTACCAGCAGGACGTCTTCGCCTGACCGTCACAACGCCGTCAAGGCGTGTGACCCCCAGCCGCCGGGAGGCGTGCGGCCCCGTCCTGCAACCCCCCACGCCTCCCGGCCACCACAAGCCCTCCAGACACCCCATGGCACCCTCCGGCCCGAACCGCCGGGCGGTACCGCTCACCGAAAGCAGATCTTCATGGACACCATGCTCGCCGGACGCTTCCACCTCGACAGCAAGAAGTTCGCCGTGGAAGAGGTCCCCATCCCCGTGCCGGGCCCGGGCGAGGTCCTCATCGAAGTGAAGGCCGCCGGCGTCTGCCTCTCCGACGTCCACCTCCTCGACGGCTCCCTCGTCCCGCTGTTCGCCACCTCCGACACCATCACCGTCGGCCACGAGGTCTCCGGTGTGATTCACACGCTCGGCCCCGACCTCAAGCGCGGCCTGCCCGTCGGCGCCCGCGTCACCCTGGAGGCCGGCAAGACCTGCGGCACGTGCGCCGGATGCGTGCGCCACCGCCCCTGCACCCAGATGCTCACCGCCGGCATCGACTACGACGGCGGCTGGGCCGAGTACGTCATCGCCCGCGAGGACACCCTCATTCCCATCCCCGACAGCCTCCCCTTCGACCAGGCCGCGATCATCCCCGACGCGGTCTCCACCCCCTACGCCGCCGTCGTCGCCACTGCGGGCGTCCGTGCCGCCCAGTCCGTCGGCGTCTGGGGAGTCGGCGGAGTCGGCGCGCACAACGTACGCCTCGCCCGCCTGGTCGGCGCCGCCCCGATCATCGCCGTCGACCCGCTGCCCAGCGCCCGCGAGCGCGCCCTCGCCTTCGGCGCGGACCTCGCGCTCGACCCGGCAGCCCCCGACTTCGCCGACCAGGTCCGCGCAGCCACCGGCGGACGCGGCCTCGACTTCGCCTTCGACTGCGCCGGTGTCCCCGCCGTCCGCGACCAGGCCGCCTCCGTGCTCGGCCTGGGCGGCTCCCTGATCCTGGTGGGCATCACACCCCGGCCACTGACCATCACCGAGGGCCTGACCTTCAACTACCTGCAGAAGCAGGTGCGCGGTCACTACGGCGGCTTCCCCGAGTCCGTCTCCGAGCTGGTGCGGCTGACCGCGGCCGGCCGCCTCGACCTGGCCCCCTCCATCTCCGACCACATCCCGCTCGTCGAGGCCGCCGACGCCGTCCACCGGCTGGAGAACAAGATCGGCGACCCGATCCGCCTCATCCTCGTCCCCTGACGCCCGTCAGCAGGACGACAAGCCACCCTGGGCAGGGGTGAGTGGGCGCCGGTGCGTGAGGGAGCACCGGCGCCCACGGCTTTCCTGCAACCGTGGAGAGAGAAAGAACCATGCAGACGACCGACACCCCGGGCCATACTGTGCAGCGCAAGGATGCTCACTACAACCGCCGACGCATCCTCGCGACCGCCCGGCGGAAACCGCGGGAGGACCCGGCGCGAGTCTCGACAGCATCGCTCAGGCGGCCGGCGTCGCCCGGCGCACCCAAGAGGGCCGCGCTTCAGGTGCAGGAGGTCATCGGGCGAGATCGGGCAGCGGGCGCCGGGTGACCTCGTGGGCGTCGTCCGCAGCGAGGCCGAGCATGCGCAGGACCATCTCGGCCAGGTCGGAGGCGGCCTCGTCGCCGTCGAGGTCCGGGCGGTCCAGCCGGAGAGCCACCAGGGACAGCAGGGTGCCGCCCAGGGCGGACAGGGCGGTGGTCGCGTTGCCGCAGGTGAAACGGCCCGAGGCGATGCCGATCTTCAGGTCGCGCAGGGCGCGTGGGGCGAGGCCGCGGTCGGAGTGGATGTGGGACAGGCCGCGGTCGCGCAGGATTCGCATGAGTTCCGGGTGGGAGTCGGCCATCCGGGCGGTGAGCCGGAAACCGGCCGCGACCAGCTCGGCCGGGTCGTCGATGCCTTCCACGCGCTCGTCGATGACCTGCCCGAACTCCTCCAGAGCGTCCGTCACCGCCGCGTCGAACAGCTCCGTCTTCGACTCGAAGTGGTTGTAGAAGGACCCGAAGCCGACATCGGCGCGCTCGGCGATGGCCTGGATGCTTGCGCTCGTATCCCCGGTTTCCGCGAGGATCTGCCGGGCCGCGCGGACGAGCGCCTGACGGGTCTCGGCACGGCGTCGCTCGAAGCGGTTCTTGGGCGGGGCTGACGTCGGCATGCGGCCCAGTGTAACCACCGCCACGATGACACTGCCATTACTGATGAGATCGTCAATTATTTGGACTGCATCTATTGACGATGAGAAGCGGCAGAGTTGATGATTTCCTCATTACGGCAGTGTTGCTTGGAGGACACCATGTCCCACATCCCCGTTAACAAGGGCGGTCCTCTGACGCCCCACCAAGACCTCCACAGTGAGCAGGGCGCCCTACGCGGTGAACACCCCGGACGAGCCCGGAATCCGGTGATCAAAGTGGCGGATCTGGCCTGGCTGGAGTTCGAGAAGGCGGACCTGGACCGGGCCGAGGTGTTCGCCCGGGACTTCGGCTTCGCGATCGCCGCCCGCACCGATCACGAGCTGTGGCTGCGCGGCACGTTCGCGGGTCCTCCCTGCATGGTCATCCGGCGCGGTCGCGCCTCCCGCTTCCTCGGGCCGGCGTTCCGCGCGGCCGAGCGGACCGATGTGGACCGGCTCGCCGCCGCCGTCGGAAACACCGTCCGGGACATCGACGTCCCCGGCGGCGGTCGGTCGGTCACTCTGTTCGATCCCTCGGGACTCCCGGTCCGGGTGGTGCACTGCGCCGAACCGCTTCCCGCGCTGCCCGGGCAGCAGCCGCTCATCCTCAACACCGGCATCGAAGGCCGTCGTACGAACACCACTCAGCGCCCGCCCCGTGAGCCGTCCCGCATCCAGCGCCTCGGCCATGTGGTGCTGGAGACACGGGTGTTCGCCCGCACCCTGGACTGGTACCTGGACACCCTCGGGATGATCGTGTCCGACTTCCTGTTCCTGGACGGACAGCGCCGGCGCGGGCCGACCATGGCGTTCATCCGCTGCGACCAGGGCAGCCTGCCCGTGGACCACCACACCCTCGCCCTGCACCTCGGGCCGGGCACCGGCTACGTCCACTCCGCCTACCAGGTCACCGACCTCGACGCGATCGCCGCCGGCGGGGAGTACCTGGCCGAGCGCGGCTACCGGCGCAGTTGGGGCATCGGCCGGCACATCCAGGGCAGCCAGCTCTTCGACTACTGGCGCGACCCCGACCACTTCATGCTGGAGCACTTCGCCGACGGCGACCTGTTCTCCTGCGACCTCGAACCCGGATGGGCACCGATGTCGGCGAGCGGCCTGGCCCAGTGGGGCCCGCCCGTCACCCGCGACTTCCTGGGCACCAGCCCCTCCCCCGCCAAACTCCGCGAGGTCATGACGGCCCTGCGCGACGACAACGAACTCGACCCCGCACGCCTGCTGGGCCTGATGAAAGCGATGAGCTCATGAGCACCAACGTGCTGCGTACCCCCGACGGCTGGTGGGCCGTCCTCCCCCAAGCTCTCGACTCCGCCCGAGCAGGGGGGACCCCCACCGAGCGCGCCGTCCGCATCGAGACCAAGGCGGTCACCACCGCCGAACTGCTCGCCGACCGGGCCGCCGTCCAGGAGGCCGCCGCCTCCGGCGAGCGCGGCACGCCTGTCGCCGACCTGGTGGCGCTGCCTCCGGTCACCACTCCCTGCCGGGTGGTCGCCCAAATGGTCAACTACCGCAGCCACGCCAAGGATTCGGGCTTCACGGGCGACATCCCGCCCACCTTCTTCCGCAAGGCGTCCGGCTCGGTCAGCGGCCCGCACGACACGATCGTCCGCCCGGCGCACGTGAAGTTCCTCGACTACGAAGTCGAACTCGGCCTCGTCATGGGCGCGGCGCTCCCGGTGGGCACCGTGGTGGAGGAACAGGACCTGCCTTCGTACGTCGCCGGGCTCGTCCTCACCAACGACGTCAGCGCCCGCGACGTCCAGCTGACCAAGACCCAGTTCTACGAGAGCAAGTCCTACCCGACCTTCACCCCGACGGGTCCTTACCTGGCCCTGCTGGAGCCGGAGGACTTCGACCGTCTGATCGACCTGCGACTGCGGCTGTCGGTGAACGGCGTAACGCGTCAGGACCGCACCCTGGCCGACATGATCGTGCGGCCCGCGCAGGCGCTCACCCTGCTCGCCCGCTTCCAGACCCTCGACCCGGGCGACCTGCTGCTGACCGGTACGCCCGGCGGCACCGCCCTGAAGGCCCCGCCCAAGCCGGTCGAGAAGATCGCAGCCCTGCTGCCGCCGGCGCTGAAGTGGAAGACGTTCTTCAAGGGCCAGGCCAAGAACCCCCTCTATCTGCGCGACGGTGACCTCGTCACCGCCACGATCGCCACCCCCGACGGGCGCATCGACCTGGGCGAGCAGCGGACCGCTGTGGCGGACGCGAGGTGAGCGCCGCAACCAGGAGGCCGGTGGTCATCATCGGTGCCGGACCCGTGGGCGTCACGGCCGCGCTCCTGCTCGCCCGGTACGGGGTGCGCAGCCTGCTCCTCGAACGTCACCGGGACGTCTACCCGCTGCCGCGTGCCGTCGTCGTGGACGACGAGGTCCGCCGCATCCTGCAGAGCGTCGGTGTCCACGAGGAGTTCGCCGCCCTCGCCCGACCGGCGCCCGGGTTGCGGCTGCTGGATGCCCGGCGTCGCGTGATCGCCGAGTTCCCGCGGTCCCTGCACGGACACCACGGCTTCCCGCAGACCAGCATGTTCGACCAGCCGGAGCTGGAACGGCTGCTGCGCGACGCCCTGGCGCGCCGCCCCGAGTGCGAGCTGTGGGGCGGGGTGGAGGTCGTGTCCGTCACCCAGGCCGGCGACGGATCACCCGCTGCCGCGGGTCCGGTGCGGGTGACCTTCCGCCGCGACGGCAGCGACGAGGACGAGCACGTGTGGGCCGATGCCGTCCTCGGCTGCGACGGCGCCGGCAGCATCACCCGCGACGCCATCGGCGCCGTATGGGAGGACTTGCACTTCGAGGAGAGCTGGCGGGTCATCGACGTACGCACCAGCCTCCCGGTGCGCACCTGGGAAGGCGCCGAGCAGATCTGCTGCCCCACCCGGCCGGCCACCTTCATGCGAGTCGGCGAGGACCGCTACCGCTGGGAGTTCAGACTGCCGGACGACGAGCCCTTGGACGGCCCGGACGGGAGGGAGCGCCTGCACGAGCTGGTGGCCCCCTGGGTCGACCTGCCGTCCGCTGCCCACGGGGGCGACGACTTCGAGGTGATCCGGCAGGCGCAGTACACCTTCCGGGCCCGCCTCGCCGACCGGTGGCGCCGGGGACGCGTCTTCCTGCTGGGTGACGCGGCCCACCTCACCCCGCCCTTCATCGGGCAGGGCCTGTGCGCGGGCCTGCGCGACGCCCGCAACCTCGCCTGGAAACTCGCCCGCGTCGTTCAGCAGGGCGCGGACGACCGGCTGCTGGACACCTACCAGCAGGAGCGCAAGCCGCACGCCCGCCACGTGATCCGTGTCGCGGTCGCCGTCGGCTGGGCCATGACCGGGGGACAGGACCGCGGTGCGGCCATCCGCCGGGCCGTGGTGGGCGCGGCCTGCCGCATCCCCGGTGTGACCGCGGCGGTGAGCCGGGACCTCAGTCCCGCACTGACCGCCAATCCGCTGGTACGACGCCGCCCCCGGCTGACCGGCCGTTCACTGGCCGGCACCTTCTGCCCACAACCCTGGGTGCTGTACGACGGCACGCGCGAGCGCCTCGACGACATCCTCGGGGACTCCTTCGCCGTGCTGACCGCCGTGCCGCCCACGGCACGGATGACGGGCGTGGCCACGGCCCTGGGCGCATCCGTGATCCATGTCGGCGACCTGGACGACGACGGCACGCTGGCCGCCTGGCTGGCACGCGGCCGGGCGGACGCCGTCCTGCTGCGCCCCGACCGCGTCGTGATGGACACCGTCCCCACCGGAACCGGCGACTTCACCGACGTCGCCGCCTGGGCTCCCCTGCTGCACTCGGCCCGCCGCCCCGCCGAAGTCCGGCCCGCACCCTGACGAGGAACACCACACCATGACCACCCGGCACTCCACGCCCTGTCCGGAACCCTTCCTGCCGCCCGACCCCCAAGCGGCCGCCGGCAGCCGCATCGCGGACTTCGCCCGCTGGACCGCCCGGCACCGGGGCGCCGAAGGCATCCAGGACCCCACCGACTACCGGGCCCTGCACCACTGGTCCGTCACCGACCTGGAAGGATTCTGGGCGGCGGTGTGGGAGTACTTCGACATCGACGCCACCACTCCGTACGAGCGGGTGCTGGCCCAGGAGACCATGCCCGGCGCCCGCTGGTTCCCCGGCGCCACCCTCAACTACGCCCACCACGCACTGCGCAACCTGCACCCCGACGCACCCGCGATCACCGCACTGGACGAGACCGGAGCCGCCTACGAGATCACGGGCCGGCAGCTCCGCGCCCAGGTCGCCTCCGTCGCCGCCACCCTGCGCGACCTGGGCGTTGAACCCGGCGACCGGGTGGTCGGCTACCTGCCCAACACCCCCCACGCCGTCATCGCCTTCCTCGCCACGGCCAGCCTCGGCGCGGTGTGGTCCGTGTGCGGCCAGGACTACGCGCCCAAGGCCGCCGCCGACCGCTTCGCCCAGCTCGAACCGACGGTGCTCATCACGGCGGACGGCTACCTCTTCAACGGCACCCGTCACGACCGCCGCGCCGCCTCCCTCGACCTGGCCGCCGCCCTTCCCACGCTCAAGGCCACGGTTCTCGTGGATCACCTGGGCCTTGCGTGGCCCGCGTCCCGGGCTGCGAGGCTGACGGTTCCCTGGGAGGACGCGGCCGGCCGCACCGAGTACCTCACCATCACGCCGGTGGCGTTCGACCACCCGCTGTGGATCGTCTTCTCCTCCGGCACCACCGGGCTGCCCAAAGGCATCGTCCACGGTCACGGAGGCGTCCTGCTGGAACACCTCAAGATCCTCGGCCTGCACTGCGACCTGGGCGTCGGTGACCGCCTGCTGTGGTACACCACCACCCACTGGATGATGTGGAACCTGGTCGTCTCCACCCTGCTGACCGGTGCCGCCACCTGCACCTACGACGGCAGCCCCGCGCCGGTGGCGCGCCGGGACGTCCTGTGGGAGCTGGCGGCCCGCCACAAGGTCACCGTCTTCGGCACCAGTCCCCAGTACCTGCTGGCCATGGCCAAGCTCGGCGTCGACCCCGCCGTGCACGACCTGTCGGCGATCCGCGCCATCGGCTGCACCGGCTCCGCCCTGCCCGCCTCCGCCTACCCCTGGGTCCGCGACCACGTCGGCGCAGGCGTCCAGTTGGCCTCCACCAGCGGCGGCACGGACGTCGTCTCCGGCTTCGCCGGCAGCGCCCCCACCACCCCGGTGTGGGCGGGTGAACTGTCGGCCCCCAACCTCGGCGTGGCGCTCGCGGCGTACGACGGCGCGGGACGGCCGGTCGTCGACCAGGTCGGCGAACTGGTCGTCACCCGGCCCATGCCGTCGATGCCGCTGTACTTCTGGAACGACCCCGACGGCAGCCGCTACCGCGACGCCTACTTCAGCGCCTACCCGGGCGTGTGGCGGCACGGGGACTGGATCACTCTCACCTCCCACGGCTCGGTGATCGTGCACGGCCGCTCCGACGCCACCCTCAACCGCAATGGCGTACGGCTGGGCAGCGCCGACATCCACGACATCGTCGAACGCCTCCCCGAGATCGCCGAGGCCCTCGTCATCGGTGCGGAGGAACCCGACGGCGGCTACTGGATGCCGCTCTTCGTGGTCCTCGCCGACGGGGTCGGTCTGGACGAGTCCCTGTGCGAGAAGATCCGCGACGCGATCCGCACCGGCGCCTCCCCCCGCCACGTCCCCGACGAGATCCTCGCCGTGCCGGCCATCCCGCACACGAAGACCGGCAAGAAGCTCGAGGTCCCGGTCAAGCGCCTCCTCCAGGGCGCACCCGCCGAGCAGGTCGTCAATCCCTCCGCGGTCGACAACCCCGACCTGATCGCCCACTTCGCCGGCCTGGGAGCCGAACGCCGCCAGGCCCATCGTCCGCACACCCCCGAAGGCGCCTCGTGATCCTCTCCACCTCGCTGACCTGTCTCCTCGCGTTGATCTTCGCCCTGCTGGGCGCGGCCAAGATCCTGGCCCTGGGTCCGATGCCCGAGCTGGCCGCCCACGCCGGCTTCACCACCGCGACCTACCGGGTCATCGGCGGGCTGGAGCTGGCGGGCGCCATCGGCGTGGCCCTCGGCCCGGTCGTACCGCTGTGCGGCGGCCTGGCCGGTATCGGGCTGCTGATGCTGCTCGCCGGCGCCATGACCACGCACGTACGCAAGGGCGACGGGCTGACCAAGCTCCTCCCCGCGGTGACATGCACGGCCCTGGTCGCCTGGTATCTCGCACTCCTCGCCGGCCTCTGACCCGTTCCGGGAGACTGTCGGCGGCCACTCGTCCTGTTAGCGAGCCCAGGGCGGGGCTGGCAGACTGACTCTGTGGTTCCGCTGATGGTCGCGGCGGATCAGATCGCGTCCGCATCGCTCACCGGCGCCAGTGTCGTGTCAGCCTGCGCACTGCTCTTCACCGTCGCGTCGTTCTGGTGGCTCAACGCCCGACAGGGACGCCTGCAGGCGTGGGAACCTCATTCCTTCGCGGCGATCGTCCACGGTTCCACGGCACGCCTACGACTGCCGCTCGTCCTGCACAACACCGGTCCCAAACCGATCGTCGTGCAGGACATCATCCTGACCTTCCCCGATGAGCCGGCCTCTCATCTGCCACTCCTGTGGGTGTCCTCGCCGTCCCGGCTCCAACCGGGGCCGGACGAGGAGGCGAAGCTGCCCGCCGGATTCGTCGTGCCCGGCAGAGAAGCGCAACAGCTCTTCCTCGAGTTCGAGGCACCGTTTTCCGGATTCCTCCCGGAGGCCCGTGACTACAAGGCCCAGATACAGGTGCGGGTCGGCCACCGCAAGGGGTGGCGCCCCCTGCTGACGTTCATCTTGAGGGCCGCCAACATCATCGATCCACTCCGCTACACCGTCTACAACAACGCACCGGTCGAGCTGACGAAGGAAGATCAGAGGAGAGCGGACGCCGCGCTTCTCGAACTGCTGGAAGAGCACGGGGACGGCTCCTCTCCGGGCGGCAGGAGACAGGGAGACCCTCCGAATGACGAAGGTGACGCCGACACGAGCCGCTGACATCGCCGTCCGTCCTCTGACGTGGACAGCGGTGGCACCGGCCCCGCCGGGCCGCCACAGCCACCGCACCGATCACTCGCGTCAGTCGACGCAACCGGCCGCCGCGAGGTCGAGCGCAATGTCCGTGATCATGCCCGCCTGGCCGCCGACCATCCTGCGCCGGCCGGCTTCGATTCATCTCCGGCCTGGTCGTCTCGGACCTCACCACCGCCCTCCCTCTCCCCCTCGGCGTCCTCGGCCACGAGGGCTCGACCGTCATCGTCGGCCTCAACGGCCTGCGGCTCATGCGCGAGGCCGCCTGGGCCCGGGCCCGCACGGAGGGCCAGCCCTGACTCGCCCAGCCCCACGGCCCGCCGTACCCGCGCAGGGGCGACGGGCCGTCCAAGACCGTCGACACGATCGGCATCGAGGCCGCGGTGGCCCGCATCCGCGCCCGTGGAGGGAAGGCCTGATGGCGAAGAAGTGTTCGAAGTGAGGGCGGACGGCGCAGGCCCTCACCTGGTCAGCAGTGCAACCTCGCGGTCTGCGGGAGAAATCTGGGACGGGTGGAGTCGGCCGCGTGGCCTTCGTCATCGACAACCACAGCGCACCACCGGCCGTCGCTACGGCCGCGCTCCCCCGGTCTCCACCGTCGAATCCACGACAGATCCAGGCGTCACGACGCACTCCACACGTTGAACCGCCAGGACCCGGAAACGGTCGAGCAGAATCTACCGGATTCATGAATATGCAGGTCGGCGATCCAGCGTCATAGCTGGACCCAGGGTGACCGCACGACAGTTCGTCAGGGCCGGCAGGACGGCCGGACGCTGAGCAGTTCGGTCCGCAGCACGGGCATGCCGTCGACAGGCGCGGGGTCCTGCGTGGTTGGCTCGATTCCGCCAGCAGCGATCTTGTCGAGCGTCTTCAGGCCGGCGGCACCGACCGTGCCGAACACCGTGTAGTTCGGTCGCAGCGCGGAGTTGCCGTAGACGACGAAGAACTGCGAACCGTTCGTGTTCGGCCCGGCGTTGGCCATCGCCAGCAAACCGCGTCCGTAAAGGCGACGGACGCCGGTCGGATCGCTCGGTGCCGGCGGCAGGTCCACCGGCAGCTCGTCCTTGTACTCGTACCCCGGCCCACCCTCGCCAGTGCCGGTCGGGTCGCCGCACTGCAGGACCTTCAGCGTCGGGTACGCCGTCAGCCGATGGCACACCGTACGGTCGTAGAACCGGTGCCGCGCCAGGTGCAGGAAGCTCTGGACCGTGCACGGCGCCTTCGCCCGGTCCAGGCGCAGCGGGAGCGGGCCCTGGCTGGTCGGGACAGCCATATCGACCGTGCCGTGACTGGGGGTGTGCCGCGGGTCGGGCGGCAGGGGAACCGGCCGCGCCGCCGGCTCGTTCGGTGTCTGGGTGTACTGGCAAGGACCGTGCGTGGTTCGCGGCGGGGCATCGGAAGCGGAGGCGGTGGTGCCGCCCCCGGACACGACCAACGCTGCTGCCGCCAATGCGGTCATGAGAGCTCGGTTCACCCTGCACACCTTCCAAAAGATCGTCAGATTTCGGAGCGGTCGCAGTCTAGAGTGCGGCCCGGCGGGCGAGTACCCGTCCGCAAGCCACATCCGCCTCCCAGCCTTCGGCCCACGGCCGCAGGCCACTACGTTCGTGTGCGACACAGCGTCGGGTTGGCGCTTGACCTGGATACGAGCCAGTTGCGCGGTTGCCCAGGTAGGGAAGATGGGGGCAGGAAGCGAGGCGGGATCCGGGCTTTGCCAGGGAACGGGAGTGCTTTTCGACCAGGTCCAGGGTGCTGGGTTGTTCACGACGAGCACGCCGCTGACACGGCTGTGGGGCCGACCCCAACAGACACTCCCGCCCCGGAGAAGCCCACACGCGCCGAGACCACGACGCCCCCGACCGCTCCGACCGCGGAGCAAACGGCCGCGACGGAGGTCCTCAACGTCATCAACCAGGCTCGTGCCGAGGCGCATCTCGCGCCGTTGCAGTTCAGCACCGGCCTGGGAACGAGTTCTGGGCTACACACCGACACCATGGCCGCCGGTTGTGGCCTGCAGCACCAATGTCCGGGCGAGCCGTCGCTCGGCGACCGCGAGACGGCGGCCGGCGTTCACTGGGGAACCGCCGGCGAAAACATCGGCGAGGGTGGCCCGGTCGCCGAAACGCAGGCGAACATCACGGGCATAGCCGTCGGGCTCACGAAAGGGATGCTCGCCGAACAGCCTCCCAACGACGGACACCGCCGCAACATCCTCAACCCGAACTTCCACCACATAGGAATCACCGTGCTGCGCGACAGCGGGGGGGGTCTGGATGACCCAGGACTTCTCCGACTGACAACGGCCGAAGTGACGAGCAGAGTTGTCGCCCCGGAGCGGGGAGTCGTCCCCGCCATTGAGCCATGCATCCGGCGCGGCCACACTGCGCGGCGATCTCGGGACCGCCGCCGCCTTGCTCACCGAGATCGTGACCGAGGACGACGTCCTCCGGCATCGGCTGGGGCCGGAACCTCTACGCGATGACTCGCCCGCTCACCAGCCTGGCTCGTGCACATCGCCAATGAGTGGGGCCGCCTGGTGTGGATATCGGCCGCCCGCCCAGCCGCACCCACGGCATCACCGCCGCACGGACTCGGACACCTGGGCGAGGAAGCTGACGCTCGCATGGCCGGAGGGCGGTTCATCGCCGCGAAGCGAAGGGGTGGAGACAACCAACGGCTCGGCAGCCGGTCTCCTGACCTTTCGAGGAGCCCACCCCCTGTGCGGCTGGGGCCTCCACCGGCGACCGGCAAGCACGCGCGCGGCGCGGGGATCAATGCGTCACTGTCCGTCCGCTGTGATGCCGGTGTCGCGCCGCCTTGGCGCAGTCATAGCCCATCACAAGATCAGCCCGCCGTGCAGGTCGTCTGCGAAGCCGGCCGTGTCCGTGAGTCCGAAGGCCACGCGCTGGAGCAGGATTCCGTGCAGCAACCCCATCACCACGCGCGCTGCGCGGTCCGGGTCCATGGCGGCGGGCACCGTGCCCGCGGCCCGGCCGCGACGCAGAGCGTCGGCGACAGTGGCGCGGACCTTTTCGAAGCCCTCCGCGGCCGGGCCGCGTACCTCGTCGTTGCGCAGCACCTCCGCCCACGTCTGCACGACGCAGCGCAGCAGTTCCTCCACTGCGACCTCGTGCCCCGCCGCGTCCTGCACCGTCTCGCCGCTGATCGTGCCGAGCGCGGCGGCCACCAGTTCCGCGACGGACGGGGCGTCCGCACTCTCGGCCAGCCGCTCAACCGGTTCGAAGATCAGCCGGAACGCGTCGCCCGCGATGGCGAGGATGATCTCCTCCTTGCTCGTGAAGTAGCGGTAAGGCGCGCCGGCCGAGACGCCTGCCTCCGCGGCGATGTCCGGCATGGAGGTCTGGTGAAACCCGTCGCGGGCGAAGCAACGACGGGCCGCGGCGACAATCTCCGCACGCTTCGCCTCGCGGCGCTCGGCTGTGATGCGCGGCATGGTCGCCTCCTTCATCGTGAATGAACATTCATCTTGACAGCTCTACCGTTCCGGGAACACCCTAAAAGTGAACGGTCATTTACGGAAGCGGGCCACTCCGCGGGCTCCCGGAGGGGAGATCCACTGATGAGCACCAAGCTGAGCATCGGCGTCTACGCCTACGAGCACACCGAGGCACTGTTCGACGGCCGGGTCACGGTCGACGGGGTGGACGCGACGTTCGAGACGGCACCGCTCGTGTCGGACATCTTCCGCCGCGCCGTCGAGGGACACTACGACCTCGCCGAGTTCGGTCTCACCTACTTCCTGCGCACGTTCGACCTCGACGACGCGCCGTTCCTGGCGCTGCCGATCCTGCCGAACCGCAACTTCCGCCACTCGGCGATCTTCGTGAACACCGCCGGCGGGATCGTGAAGCCGCAGGATCTGGCCGGCAGGACCGTCGGCGAGTTCGCTCTCTACGGCCACGACGCCGGGATCTGGCCGAAGGGCATCCTGGCCGACGAGTACGGCGTGACCCCCGACCAGTGCCGCTGGGTCATCGGCGGCACCAACCACCCCATCCCCGCCTTCGACTGGGTCCCGCAGCCCGTCCCGGACGGCGTCGACGTGCGCCACGCTAAGGAAGGTCAGACCCTGGGCGCCATGCTCGAATCCGGCGAGATCGACGCACTGATCTCCGTCGACGTACCGCAGGCGGTGCTGGACGGCTCCCCGAAGGTGGCCCGCCTGTTCCCCGACTACGAGGCCGTGGAGCGTGACTACTACCGCCGCACCGGGATCTTCCCCCCTATGCACATCATCGCGATCCGCAGGGAACTGACACATCGGCCGGGCCTCGCACGGGCCGTGTACGACGCCTTCACGCAAGCCAAGGTACTCGCCGAGCGCAAGTACCTCGACGACGCCACGAAACAGCACATGAGCGTCATCACGCCGTGGTTCAGCACGCTGTTCGAGGAGAACCGTCGGCTGCTCGGCGACGACTGGTGGCCCTACGGCGTCGCCGCGAACCGCAAGGCCATCGACACCTTCTTGCGCTACCACCACGAGCAGGGCCTGTCGAAGCGAAAGCTGACGTGCGAGGACATCTTCGTGCCGGAACTCCTCGACACCTGAGTCGAGCGGCAACGGCGTTTCGGGCTTGTCGATCCGAGAACGCGAGACTGGTCGTCGTCATGGCCGCCAGCCGATTGGCTATGACCAGCACTTTCGCAACAGGCCCTGCGGTACCCCGATGGCGGTGGGCTGACGGCCGAGGAACGGGCTCGGCGTGAGCAAGTCCAACCCGCAGCCGCCTATCTGATCGAGGCCGGAGCCGGCGACCGGGAGGTGGCCCGACGGTTCAGGGTGACCAGGAGGTCGGCAGGCCCCTGGCCTCCAGGGGCCCCGGCAGTGCCACCTCCAGAGGCGTTCGACTTTGCGGAGGCGAAGGCTACGACCTGTTGGTCGCCAAGGGCCCGGGCCGCATCCACCACAGGCGTGTGTCATCACTACGCCCTCGCGTCAAGTGCTTGCCGGAGGAGACCCCGGGGGGCGGTCCACCGCCGGAGCTGCAGCACACCCGCCCGGAAGCGCCCTCCGGCCGCGCCTGCAGGGGCTCGCCGTCGAACGCCTCTCTCACAGGCGCTGTCACAGGTCTGTCACCATCGGTTCCCGCACCGCAAAGCTTCCTTCGCCCGAGCCGCCACCCCGCTGCCTCAGCCATATCGCTCGGGCCTTGCTGCACCCCGCACCGGGAACGCTTCCGGGCAGGCACCACTTTCCTACAAAGCAGCCGCATTTCCATGCGCCACCCAGCGTGCTCATTTCTGATCTTTCAGTGGCCGAAACCCTGTGGTGCGGGGAACGGGTGGCGTGCCGTGGTGGTGACGGGGAACCAGAGATCCGGCGGCACTCTGCAGCGGTCGTCGGGCTGATCAGTGTTTCCGTTCGCGATTGCCATTCTGATTCCATAAACGCAGTAATCCAGCAGGGGGTGGCACGGGTGGCACGTCTTTACATGCACTTGGTTGCGGTCGTGTAACTTTGGATCATACGCTCGTTGACAAATTATCCGGGAGGTGCAGATGGCAATGAAGGTGCTCGTGTGTGATTCGGTACCTGTTGTGCGGGACGGCCTCAAATCGATCCTTTCCTCGGCGCCGGACGTGACGAGCGTTTCAGCCACGGGCAACGCCGTCGAATGCCTCGTCATGGTCCGTAAATTACACCCCGACGTTCTGATAACCGACCTCAACCCGGAAGGGATGGACGGGGTCGATCTCGTTCATCGGGTGATCAAAGAGAATGCAGAGGAACGGGAGAAGTCGCCCGGGATCGTAGTCTTCACGAGCGGGATGACGGACCAAACCATAGAGGCCCTGTTACGGGCCGGGACGATGGCTCTCCTCGAAAAGGAAACGGGGCGCGAACAGCTTCTCACCGCGGTCAGGGCGGCGGCGCGGGGTGAAGTCATGCTCGCTCCCCATGTGACCGGGAAACTGGTCGGCTGGTTCAGGAACCAGGAGTTCGGGCCGGACCCGGGCCTCGACCCCCAGGTCGAGTCACTGACCCCGCGCGAGAGGGAGATACTCGTGCTCGTGGGTGAGGGGCTGCCGATAGAAGAGATAGCGTCGAAACTCGTCATCGGCGCGGCGACCGTACGTACGCATATCTACCGGCTGAGGCACAAGCTCAATGTGCGCGACCGCGCTCAGCTCGTTTCCTTCGCCCACAGCTGCGGGCTGCTCTGATTCCGCTCGCTCTGAGAGCGTTCCGCGTCGGATCGGGCTGACGGCTCATCGGATGCGGATGTCCCGGACGTCGATCCGGGAACCTCGACCAGGAACATCGCCGTCACCACGAGGGCGCCGCCGACAAGGGTGGAGAGGGTGAGGCGCTCGCCGCCGGCGAGCACGGCGAACAGGCCCGCGAAGACCGGTTCCATGGTCAGGATCACCGCGGCCTGGGTCGCCGTCACATGCTTCTGTGCCCACGTCTGCACCATGTAGGCGAAGGCCGAGGCCAGCACCGCCGTGATGAGTACCGCCGTCCACGTGCTGCCGCTCTCCGGGAGTCGCACGCCTTGAGGGAGGGCACCGATCAGGCACATCAACGAGGCCGTCGCCAGTTGGACCACGGTGAGCGCGTAGGCGTCCCGTCCCGGGGACCAGCGTCCCAGTGCCAGGAGGTGCAGCGCGAAGCAGACGGCACACAGCAAGGTGAGCGCTTCCCCCGAGCCGAACGAGACGCCGCTGAGCGTGATGAGCGCAAGGCCGGCGGTCGCGGTCAGCGCCGCTGCCCACGCGAGCAGGGAGAGGCGCTGGCGGAACAGCAGCCAGGCCAGGAGCGGGGTGAGGACGACGAAGAGACCGGTGAGGAATCCGCTGACGGCCGCCGACGTGTTCTGCAGGCCGAGGGTCTGCAGGATGTACGCCATGCCCAGCAGGAAACCGGCCGCTGCTCCGCGTCCCAGCGTGCCGCGGTCGACGCGGCGGACGACCGACGGACGGATCGCGGCCATCACCACCGCGGCGATCGCGAACCGCCAGGTCAGGAAGGAGAAGACGGGCGTGCCCACGGTGGCGTCCTTGACGACCAGGAACGTGGCGCCCCAGACGGCCGTGACGAGCAGCAGCCCGACCACGGCGCCGAGCTGTAACTTGCCGTAGGTCGGCCGGATCCGGAAGCTCCTGTTCATGACGGTCCTTTCGTCCGGGAGATGACTGCGGTGTCGACCGGGCACGACTGCTTGGGGCATGCGTCCAGGGCGCACATGCGGCAGATGCGCTGTCCGTGAGCGGCGTCAGTTGTCAGATGGGCCAGCATCCGCTCGAGGAGACCGGTCAGCACGGTTCTCTCGTGTGGTTGGAGCACGGACATCGCGTCGCGCATGAGGCCGCTCCGCAACTCCAGCAGCCGCTTGGCCTCACGTGTCCCCTGCGAGGTGAGGTGGATGGACACCTTCCGGCCGTTGGCGCCCGGCTCCCGTCGTGCCTTGCCGTCGCGCTCCAGCCGGTCCACCAACCGTGTGGCGGCGGACTGGGTCAGGCCGAGAGGGCCGGAGATCTGGTCTACGCCCGCGCCGGGCTCCTGCAACAGGTAGGTGAGGGCGGCCGGGGTGGCCCCGCTCTGCCCGGACGCGCTCTCGCTCGCCGTCCGCTGCGCGTCGCCCAGCGCGGTGACCAGGGCGCCCAGCAGATTCTCCGTCCGACGGTTCATGGAGTCCATGCCCATGAAATCAACCATGCATGACTCATGCATGAGTGTCAAACAGTCGAGTCAAGAGCGGGGAGACAGGCGATGCCGACGCAACTCTTCGTAGTACGGGAGCTGTTGGCGATGGAAGTCCGCCAGCGTCGGATGGTTGTCCACGGTGAATGCGTACTGCCGGGGAGCGCGCGTGAAGCCGACGCTGTCGCCGGCGTCCCGGTGCCACTTCGGGGCCTTGAGCCACTCCTCACGCATCCCGCTCTCCCAGTTCAGTGTGCTGGGCAGGAAGGGGAGTCCGACCTGGGCGCAGTACTCCCTGACGGTCTCGGCGGGGCGGTCGAGAAGGTCGTCGGAATCCACCACCACGGGAGCACTCCCGCTGCTTCCGGTCGCCGTACGGACCGCCTCGAACAGCTCGTGCAGCCGTCCGAAGCCGATGTCGTCGGCCGTGACGTCGGGATTGAGCGCGTAGTGGGAGGCGATGACCTCGTCCGGCTTCCGGATGATGAAGGTGTGCCTGGCCTCCGTCAGGAAGCGGCGGTCAGTCAGCACCGTGGGGAAACGGAAATCCGTCGTGTCCTTG
Organism: Streptomyces sp. NPDC028331; assembly: GCF_055565775.1. Taxonomy (NCBI): domain Bacteria; kingdom Bacillati; phylum Actinomycetota; class Actinomycetes; order Kitasatosporales; family Streptomycetaceae; genus Streptomyces; species Streptomyces sp. NPDC028331. Next base: position 38,697 of record NZ_JBVHTR010000031.1, read on the forward strand.
AAGAAGACCCGTGTGGTCCGGGCCAGCTCGCGTATGGCTTCTATCACCCCCGCTTCCGTCTCGACCACATGTCCCGCCACTTCGGTCGAACCGAAGTCCGAGAGGTGCGAGAAGGGCTCGTGCAGCGTGGTGAGGTCTTCGCGCTCCATCATCATGCGGAGAAACGCGGTGGAACGTGATCGAGGCGCGCTCCACATCGCGATAATGCGTGGGCCAGTGGTGGGGATCGAATCGCTCATTGGTCCGCCTTTCGCTTGCGGAGGTCTGTTCTCGGACCGTAGCACCGCAGGGGTGCGCCACTGAAGGGCGCATCCGGTACAGGTCACCGGCCGCGGTCTTTCGTAATCATTGTGATTACGGCGTGAGCTGCGGGCTCCGTTGTTTCGCGCGGTATGCGACGGATCCGACGGTGCTCGGGATGATGCTCATGACGACATGGGCCTCATCCGTTCGCTGGCCGTGGGGTGGCAACGGTCCTCGGAATTGTCATGGCGAAGTAATCGCCTGGCGGATGATTTCCGGATCCGGAGGGTGCTTGAATCCATGGAGACGAGATCCCTGCTGCCAGGACCTATTGCCAGGGGAGTGATCGTGACTGACGTATCCGAAGTCCTCGTTCCTGCCGAAGCCTCGGCTTATCGAACCGTCGATCTGACGCCGCATTCCAACAATGTCGGCATTTCCGCCGCCGACCGCACCTCGCGTGGTGCGTTCAACGTGTGGGGCAACTCGTTTCCGGCCGAACACCTACCGGAAGCGGGAGCCCAGGTGACCGTGGGCGGCGTACCGTTCCGTTTTCCCCGGGTGGGCGAGGGGAACGACAACGTACGGTGCGACGGGCAGTTCATCGCATTCGAGGCGGGCCGATTCGACTGGCTGCATCTGCTGGCCGCGTCCGAACGGCGCGCCGAAGACACAGTGGAGATGCACTTCGAGGACGGCAGCGTCGATCCCGAGTGGCTACGCGTCTCGGACTTCTGGGCCGCGCCCCCGTGGTTCGGTGAGACGACCGCCTTCGCGACTCCGGTGATGCACTATCCGCACCACGTCCAGCAGGGACTCTCGGCCATGCTGTGGTCCCAACGGGTTCCGGTCACCCGACGAGCGGACCTGGGCGGGTTCCGCCTGCCGCCCAACGCCGCCGTCCACGTCTTCGCCGCCACCTTGCAGAAGACCGTCACGGCAGGCTCGGAGGCCGGCCGTGACCAGTGACTTCGTGACGCCCGCGGTGTCCGCGAGGACCGAGGCACCTGTGCTGTGGTACCGGGATCCGATCAGCTGCCTTCAGTCCACCTTCGCGTCGATACTGGCCCGGGCAGGAGTGAACCCGCTGTTCGCACTCGGAGCCGGCTGGGAGTTCCTGTACATCCCCGACGACGTCCGGTCGGAGGAGTTCTACTATCCCTGCCGGTACCAGGGTGACTTGGGCCGCAGTCTGCTGCCCCACCACGAGGTGAGCTCATCGTGGTGGTGCCCGGCGGACCCTGCCGATCCACTGCGCGAGATACGGGCGGCCATGGCGGAGGAACGGCTGGTCATCGCCGCCGTGGACAACTTCCATCTCCCGTTCAGGCCCGCCTTCGGCGATGTCCATGCCGCACATCTGCTGATCGTCTACGGCCTCGACGAGCAGCGGGAGCTGGTCCATGTCTCCGATGCCATGCCGCCCGCATTCCAGGGGCCGATTCCGCTCGACGACTTCCTCCGCAGCTGGGGATCGGCGAATCCGCAGGACCACCAGGACGCCTTCTTCAGCGACTCCCGGATCAACCGGCGCTGCCTGTCGGTCTCGGTCGGGCCCGGCGACGCCGCCGACCCCTCCCCCGAGCAACTCGCCGGCTGGCTGCGGGCCAACCTGGAGCGGTTCGAGGAACCCGTGGCGGTGGCCGGACTCGGGGGACTGGCCGGACTTGACGGCTACCTCGGCGAGTTGACCTCCCGCGCACGGGCCGGTGAGGTTCGCCCACTGCGGGAGCTGTACCCCCTCGGCTGGGGCCTGCAGGCGCAAGCGGCCCTGCACGGTGAGCTGTTGCGCGACCGCGGAGCCGCGTGGCGTGCACCGGGGCTGGCGGCAGCCGGACGCGCCGTCGAAAGCGTGGCCCACGCGTGGACGCCGCTGCGCATCACCGCAGCCCATGGACTCGACGACCCGGCGGCCGCGGCCGAGAACCTGCGACGGCACGCGGGAGTGCTGCGGTGGCGCCACACCGAGGCGGTCGAATCCGTCCGGCGCGCCCTGGGCGAACTGTGAACAACCGCTCCCCGGCCGCGCCCCGCCCGCTCCGAGGACCACCGACGCCCCATCGGACCGCCGCCGTCGACGACCCTCTGGGACCGCCGCCACCCGAGACGCCACTGGAGAGAACGACATGAGCAAGCTCGCAGTACTGGGCGGAACAGCCGCCGTACCACCGGAACAACGCCAGGTCGAGTGGCCGGTGATCCAAGACGACGACCGCAAGGCGGTGCTCGATGCGCTGGACGGCGGACGACTGGTCTCCGACACCGACGGTGAGACGCCGGTGAGCCTGCTGGAACGCGAATGGGCCGAACGATTCGGCTTCGGCCACTGCGTGGCCGTCACCAATGGCACCGCGGCGCTTTCGCTGGCCCTGGCCTCGCTGGGCGTGGGGCCGGGGTCGGAGGTCATCGTCCCGGCGCTGAGCTTCATCGCCACCGGACTGGCTCCGCTGCACAATCTGGCCGTTCCCGTCTTCGCCGACATCGACCCGGTCACCTTCAACATCGACCCGGAGGACATCGAGCGACGCATCACCCCGAGGACCGCCGCGATCATCCCCGTCCACCTCCATGGCGCCCCGGCCGACATGGACCGGATCACCGAACTGGCCCGCCGCCACGGCCTCGCCGTGATCGAGGATGCCGCGCAGGCACCCGGCGCGACGTACCGAGGGCGTCCTGTGGGCGGCTGGGGCGACATGGGGGCGTTCAGCCTCCAGGTCACCAAGAACATCCCGACCTGTGGAGAGGGCGGTCTGCTGGTGACCGGCGACGCCGGCCTCGCGGGATCCGCGCGCCGGGCACGCCAGTTCGGAGAGGACATCGAAAGCGGCCGGGACCGGGACTACATCTCGCACCGGCTCGGCTGGAACCACAAGATGAACGTCCTCCAAGCGGCCTTCACCCGTGCGCAACTCACCCGCTTCGACAGTTACGAGCGGTCCCGTCAGGACAACATCACCCGTTTCCTCGGCCGGCTCTCGTCGCTGCCCGGCCTGACCGTGCCCACACCGCCGCCCGGCGCCACCCATGTCTGGCACATCCTGCGGTTCCGCTTCGACCCGGCGGCCGCGGGCCTGCCCGGCATCCCCCGCGAACGTTTCCGGGACGCCCTGCGGCGGGTGCTGCGGGCCGAAGGAGTGCCGATGTCCCAATACCAGCTCATGCCGCTGCCGGACCAGACCGTCTTCCGGGACCGTACCGGCTTCGGACACGGCTATCCCTGGGCGGCGCTCCAGGACGGCGCGGCCTCCCCCGCGCAGAACGACGACCATCCCGTCACCCGCACGGTCATCCGGGACTCGCTCACCCTCCAGAAACGGCACCTCAACCCGGGAAGCGGCGAGCTCCTGGACCGGTACGCGGACGCGTTCGAGAAGACATGGCGCAACCTCGATGTGGTGGCCAGGTTCGCGGGGGTGGCGGCATGACCACGCTGAACCCCACCGCGACCGGCCTCGGCGCCCTGCGCGAGCGGGCCACCCGCATCCGCGAGCACGTCGCGGACATGTGCGCGGGACCCGAGGGAGGCCATCTCGGCGGCGCGTACTCGTCCGCCGAGATCATGACCGCCCTCTACTTCGACGTGATGAACCTCGATCCGACCAGGCCGGACGCACCGGAGCGGGACCGATTCGTGCTCAGCAAGGGGCACGCCGCCGTGGGCCTGTACGCGACCCTGGCCGAGCGCGGCTTTCTCCCGGTCGACGAACTCGCCTCGTACGGCCGTCCCGGCAGCCGGCTGATGGGCCACCCGGTACGCGCCGTGCCCGGCGTCGAGGCGGCCACCGGATCACTCGGTCATGGTCTCGCGCTGGGCTGCGGCTTCGCGCTCGCGGCGCGCCTGGACGGCATGGACAGCAGGACGTTCGTCCTCATGGGCGACGGCGAACTGCAGGAGGGCTCGGTGTGGGAATCCGCCATCGGCGCAGCCTCCCTGGGGCTTGACCGACTGGTCGCCGTAGTGGACCGCAACTCCCTGCAGCTGACGGGTGCCACCGACTCCATCGCCGTCATGGAACCGCTGGCCGACCGCTGGCGCGGCTTCGGCTGGGCTGTCCGGGAGGTCGACGGCCATGACCTCACGGCACTGGTGCAGGCCCTCGGTGACGCGCCGTGGGAACCGGGGCGCCCCGGCGTCCTGATCGCCCGCACGGTCAAGGGCCGTGGCCTGCCGTTCCTGGAAGGGCGCACCGCGAGCCACTACGTCACCTTCTCCGAACGCAACCACGCCCGGGCCCGTGCCGCACTGGGCCGTATCAGGAAGGAGGACGCCAGGTGACGACCACCGCAGCACCCCCCGCGGTGACCCGCGAGGCCTATCGCGACCGGCTGGTCCCACTGCTGGGGACGGACCCGCGGCTCATGTGCCTGGACACCGACACCGGGCTGTTCGGCCCGGACCACATCGAAGCGGCGGGCGATCAGTACCTCAACCTCGGCATAGCGGAACACAATCTGATGGGCATCGCTGCGGGGCTCGCGTTCTCGGGCCGTATGCCGTTCGTCAACACCATGGCCGGATTCGCCAGTTCCCGGGCGCTGGAGGCCGTGAAAGTCGACATCGCCTATCCCGCCCTGCCGGTACGCGTCATGGCGACCCACGGCGGACTGGCCGCCGGCCATCTCGGCCCCACACACCACGCGTTGGAGGACCTGGCCGTCATGCGGACGCTGCCCACCATGACGGTGGTCGTGCCGGCGGACGCCGCCGCCACCGCGGCCGTGGTCGAGCAGAGCCTCGAACTGAGCGGCCCGCTTTACGTACGACTGGGCCGCAAGGCCACACCGGCTGTGCCGAGTGACGAACCGGTGGTCATCGGCCGGGCCCAGCAGTTACGCCGGGGCACCGACGTGGTCCTCGTCGGCTGCGGGCCCCACCCGGTGGCCGCGTGCGTCGGAGCCGCCGGACTCCTGGCGGAGTTGGGCATCTCAGCCGCCGTACTCAACATGCACACCCTGCGGCCGCTCGACACCGAATCCCTCCGTACGGCCGCTTCCGGGGCCTCGCTCGTCGTCACCGTGGAGGAGCACTGGCGCAGCGGCGGCCTGGGCGGCGCCGTCTGCGAGGCGCTGTCCGAACGGCAGCCGGTCCGCGTGCTGAGGATCGGCATGCCGGACAAGTTCTCGGACACCGTCGGCGGCCAGGAGCACCTGCTCGACCACTACGGGATCACCGCCGCCCGTACCGCCGCAGCCGTGACCACCGCACTCGACGCCGACTGACCACAGAGCGAAGACCAACGACCACAGAGCAGAAACCGACAGAGAAAGGGAACGTCATGACAACCGCGACCCAGATCTGCCCGGAGTGCGAGGGCCCGGTGGACGTCGACGAGGCCGTCCGGCCGAGCGAGGTCATCGAATGCCCCGAGTGCCGCAGTGAGTTGGAGGTGGTGGCCACCTCGCCTCTCCTGCTCGCACTGGCACCCGAAGTCGAAGAGGACTGGGGAGAGTAACGAGGTGGCCTCCTCCACAGCGCCCCGGACGGCGTTGCTGGCTTCCAGGATCCGCTTCGAGGAGAGGCGCATCCTGGAGGCCCTGGACCGCCGGGGCATCCCCTGTACGACGATCGACACGCGGACCGTACGGCGCCATCTGCACGAGGTCCCGCCGCCGTGCGACCTGGTGCTCAACCGGGAGATCTCGGCGACCAAGGCGCTCTACGCGGCCCTCACCTTCGAGGCCGCCGGCCTCACCGTCCTCAACTCCGCCGCGGCCATCGAGACGTGCGGAGACAAGTGGCGCACCTCGCTCGCGCTGCGTGCGGCCGGGCTGCCCACGCCGCCCGCCGCCCTCGCCCTCACGGCCGAGGCCGCGGAAGAGGCGGCCGAGGAGATCGGCTACCCGGTGGTCCTCAAGCCCCTGGTGGGGTCGTGGGGCAGGCGGGTGGCACTGCTGCCGGACGCCGCCGCGCTGCGCACTGTGCTGGAGTACAGCGAGGCGCTGCCGTCACCGCTGGCCAAGTTGGTCTATCTGCAGCGCTACGTCGACAAGCCCGACCGGGACATCAGGGTGATCGTCATCGGCGGCACACCGATCGGCGGCATGTACCGGACGTCGGACGGGTGGCGGACCAACGTGGCGCGCGGCGCGACGACCAAGCCGTGCGAGTTCACCGACGACATCGTCAAACTCGCGGCGACGGCGGCCCTGGAGACCGGGGCGCACATCGCGGGAGTCGATCTCGTCGAGGACTCCGACGGCGGCCTCCATGTGCTCGAAGTGAACCACGGAGTCGAGTTCAGGGGATTCCAGGAGGCTCACTCGGGCCGGTTCGACGTCGCCGAGATCATCGTCGACCGCCTCGTGTCAGGGGCGAGCTCATGATCAAAGCGGCGGTGTTCGGTGCCGCCGGGTACATCGGCGGCGAACTGCTGAGGCTGCTGCTCGGCCACCCCGAGGTGGAGCTGACGGCCGCGGTGTCGTCGCGCTTCCCGGGCAAGCGGATCGACAGCGTCCACCCCAATCTCCGTTCGGCCACCGACCTCACCTTCAGCGCCCCCGAGCGGGCGGAGGACTGCGACGTGGTCTTCCTGGCCACACCGCACCGCTCCACCATGGACCTCGTACGGCACTGGACGGACCGGACCGACCTGCTGGTCGACCTCTCGGCAGACTTCCGGCTGCGCGACCCGGATGTGTACGAGCACTACTACGCGGTGCCCCACGAGGCCCCCGAGCTGCTGGACGCCTTCGTGCCGGGCATACCGGAACTGCACCGCGACCGTTTGCGCACCTCCCGGCTGATCAGCGTCCCGGGCTGCATGGCCAACGCCGCGATCCTCGCGCTGCACCCGGTGGCGGCCCACGGCCTCGTCGTTCCACCCGCGCTGGTGGACGGACGCACCGGATCCAGCGGCTCGGGAGCCTTGGCGGGCGACTCCAACCTGCACGCCGAACGCAGCGGCGCCCTGCGCGTGTTCGCCCCCGCGACCCATCGTCATGAGGCCGAAGTCGCCCAGCACACGGGGCTCGACGTCCGTATGACGGCGACCGGGGTCGAGGCGGTGCGGGGTGTGCAGGTCGTCTGCCACGCCGAGGTGCCGGAGGACACCGAGCCGCGGGCCGTCCGTGCCGCGTACCGAGAGGCGTACGCGGACGAGCCGTTCGTCCGGCTGGTGGCCCACAAGCGGGGCACCTACCGCTACCCGGAGCCGAAGATCCTGCTCGGCAGCAACTTCTGTGACATCGGCCATGTGTGGGACGACGCATCCCACCGGCTGGTCGTCGTCGCCGCCCTGGACAACCTCGTCAAGGGCGGCGCGGGCAACGCCGTGCAGTGCCTCAACGTGCGCATGGGCTGGCCCGAATCGTACGGACTGTCCTTCCCCGGGCTGCATCCGGTGTGAGGACGAAGGGAGAAGCATGGGCGCACCCCAGTTGGTGGTCGTCAAATGCGGCGGCAACAGTGACGTGAACGCCGCCGGTATCTGTGCGGACGTCGCCGACCTGGTGAAGGACGGGCACCGTCTCGTGATGGTGCACGGCGGATCGGCCGAGATCGACCGGCTGGCGGGCGAACTCGGCGTACCGCAGCGACGCCTCGTCTCACCCGACGGTGTGTCGGCCCGGTACACCGACGAAGCCACCCTGGAGGTGGTGACCCTGGCCCTGGCCGGATCGGTGAAGCCGAAACTCGTCAGCGAACTACTGCGCCACGGCATCCCGGCCGTCGGACTCACGGGCCTCGACGGCCAACTGGTGCTGACCCGCCGAAAGAAAGGGCAGAAGGCGGTCGTCGAGGGACGCACCGTGGTCGTACGCGACGATCACAGCGGCAGGATCGACACGGTGCGCGGAGAGCTTCTCGCGACACTGCTGTCGCAGGGGTACGTGCCCGTCGTCTCGCCGCCCGCCTCCGACGAGCACGGCGATCCGGTCAACGCCGACGCCGACCGGATCGCCGCCGCGCTCGCGGCCGAACTCGAGGCCGACCGGTTGGTGTTGCTCACCGGCGCCCCGGGTGTGCTCGCCGACCCGGACGACGAGCACAGCGTGCTGCCGGACTGCGAGGTGACTGCTACGGGCGCTCCGGGAGAGTTCGCCCAGGGCGGCATGGCGCTCAAACTCGTCGCGGCCCGGGAGGCGTTGCTCGGCGGCGTCGGGCAGGTCACCGTCGCCGACGGCCGCGGCGACGGGGCGGTCGGCGACGCCCTGCGCGGAGCCGGCACGGACGTCCGGCTGACACCCGACCAGGAACCCGGCGAGGAACCCGGCCGCGCATCCGGCCGGCAAGAGGAAACACCCGGAACAGGCAGGGAGTGACCGATGACCACCGAAACCGCCGTCCCGGCCACGGAACCCACTACGGAACTCACGGCCGCGCTGGCCGGAACCGACCCCGGCGCAGCGGTGGACATGCTCCAGTCCATGCTGGAGATCCCCTCCCCGTCGGGTGAGGAAGGCCGGCTGGCCCGTCACCTGGCCGACGTCATGAACGGACTCGGGCTCACCGCCCGCATCGACGACGCGGGCAACGTGATCGGTGAGACCCCGGTCCGCCCCGGCCCGCGCATCATGCTGCTGGGCCATATGGACACCGTCCCCGGGACGCTGCCCGTACACCGCGAAGGCGGCCGGCTGCACGGTCGCGGCGCGGCCGACGCCAAGGGCCCCCTCGCAGCCATGGTGCGGGCCGTCGCCGCGGGCCGCCACCTCCCCGGACAACTCGTGGTCGTCGGAGTCGTCGAGGAGGAGACCCCGCGATCCCGTGGAGCGGCGCACATCGGGCGCACCCTCGCCCCGCCGGACGCCCTGATCGTCGGGGAGCCCAGCGGATGGCCGGGCATCGTCGTCGGATACAAGGGAAAGCTGGACCTGGAATACCGGGTCGACCGTCCTGCCACGCATCCCAGCAACCCCATGGAGAAGGCCACCGAGTCCGCCGCCGCCTTCTGGCAGGACGTCCTCGGGCTCCTGGGACCCGACCAGGGCCACAGCTCGTTCTCGACTCCGGGCGCCACCCTGGTCGGCATGCGCGGTGACCTCACCGGCGCAGAACTGGCCATCAGCGTCCGCACACCCCTCGGATTCGACCAGGACGGGTTCGTCGCCGCTCTGCGGGACCGGGGCAGGGGCGGCCGGGTGGAGGTCGTCAACGGTGTGCGAGCGGTGGAGGCGGACCGCCGAGGCCCGGTGGTGCGCGCCCTCAGCGCGGGGATCCGCGCTGTCGGGGGAACACCGCGGCCGACGCTGAAGACCGCCACATCCGACATGAACACGCTGGGCGAGGTCTGGGACGTACCCATGGCGACCTACGGCCCCGGGGACAGCACGCTGGACCATTCCGACGAGGAGCACATCCTCGTGGACGAGTACCTGCGGGGCATCGCGGTCCTGTCCACGGCGCTCCGCGAGCTGGCCACAGCGCCGGCGGGCGGCGCGGGCGGACTCGGGGGTGCGTCATGACCCTTGAGAGGCCGGTGCCGGCGACGCCCGAGTTCTGCACCTGCTGGCCCGGCGCGACCGTATGGCTCACCGGTCTGCCGAGCGCGGGCAAGTCCACCATCGCCACCGCGCTGGCGGAGCGGCTCCGCCACGACCGTCGGCGGGTGGAGGTGCTCGACGGCGACGAAATCCGCAGGTTCCTGTCGGCCGGGCTCGGCTTCTCCCGCGAGGACCGGCATCTCAACGTGCAGCGGATCGGTCTGGTCGCCGAGGTGCTGGCACGCAACGGGGTCATGGTCCTGGTGCCGGTGATCGCGCCGTACGCGGACTCCAGGGAGACGGTTCGCCGCCGCCACGAGAAGTCGGGGACGAGCTATCTGGAGGTACATGTCGCGACGCCGGTCGAGGTCTGCTCGGCGCGCGACGTCAAGGGCCTGTACGCCGGGCAGGCGGCAGGCCGCATCTCCGGACTCACGGGGGTGGACGACCCGTACGAGGAGCCCCAGCACCCCGATCTGCGGATCGAGGCGCACGCCGAGAGGCCCGCCGAATCAGTGGACGCGCTGCACGCGTTGCTCGTGCGAAAGGAGCTGGCATGACTGTCGCAGCCAAGTACGGACACGGCACGGAGAGCCCGTATCTGCTGCCGCACCTGGACATGTTGGAGACCGAGGCCGTGCACATCCTCCGAGAAGTGGAGGGGGAGTTCGAGCGGCCGGTGATCCTTTTCTCCGGCGGCAAGGACTCGATCGTCATGCTGCACCTGGCGCTGAAGGCGTTCGCTCCGGCGCCGGTTCCCTTCTCGCTGCTGCATGTGGACACCGGTCACAACTTCCCCGAGGTCCTCGAGTTCCGCAACCGTGTGGTGGCCGCACATGGGCTACGCCTCCAAGTGGCCTCCGTACAGCAGTACATCGACGACGGCACGCTGTGCGAACGCCCGGACGGCACCCGTAATCCGCTGCAGACGGTGCCGCTGCTGGACGCCATCACCGAGGGCGGGTACGACGCCGTCTTCGGCGGCGGACGCCGTGACGAGGAGAAGGCCCGCGCGAAAGAGCGGGTGTTCTCGCTGCGCGACGAGTTCGGTGCCTGGGATCCGCGCCGCCAGCGCCCCGAGCTGTGGCAGCTCTACAACGGCCGGCACGCCCCCGGCGAACACGTCCGCGTGTTCCCCCTGTCCAACTGGACCGAGCTGGACGTGTGGCAGTACATCGCCCGAGAGGGCATCGAGCTCCCGCGGATCTACTACGCCCACGAGCGCGAGGTGTTCCGACGCGGCGAACTGTGGCTGGCACCCGGCAGTTGGGGCGGCCCGAAGGGCGACGAGAGCGTCGAGAGGCGGTACGTCCGCTACCGCACGGTCGGTGACATGTCCTGCACCGGCGCGGTCGATTCCGACGCCGTCACCATCGAGCAGGTCATCGACGAGATCACCACATCGCGGCTGACCGAGCGGGGTGCCACCCGGGCCGACGACAAGCTCTCCGAGGCCGCCATGGAGGACCGCAAGCGCGAGGGCTACTTCTGACATGACCGCCGACGGCAAGGGACCGAGCATGACGACCAACACCCCGCCCACCACGGTGACCTCGCTGCTGCGTCTGGCCACGGCCGGTTCGGTCGACGACGGCAAGTCCACCCTCGTCGGGCGGCTGCTGCACGACTCCAAGTCGGTCCTCGCCGACCAGCTCGAGGCCGTGGAACGCGCCTCAGCGAGCCGCGGCCAGGAAGGCCCGGACCTCGCGCTGCTCACCGACGGTCTGCGGGCCGAGCGGGAGCAGGGCATCACCATCGACGTGGCCTACCGCTACTTCGCCACCCCTCGCAGGCGGTTCATCCTCGCCGACACCCCGGGCCATGTGCAGTACACCCGCAACATGGTCACCGGCGCCTCCACCGCCGAGCTGACGGTCATCCTGGTCGACGCGCGCAACGGCGTCGTCGAGCAGACCCGCCGCCACGCCGCGATCGCCGCCCTGCTGCGCGTCCCGCACGTGGTCCTCGCCGTCAACAAGATGGACCTCGTCGACTACCGGGAGCCGGTGTTCGCCGCGATCGCAGAGGAGTTCACCGCGTACGCCGGCGAACTGGGTGTCCCGGCGATCACCGCGATCCCGATGTCGGCACTGACCGGCGACAACGTGGTGCACCCGTCAGCGCACATGGACTGGTACGGCGGGCCGACCTTCCTGGAGCACCTGGAAACCGTCCCCACCGGCACCTCGCTCGCCGCCGCCCCGGCCCGCTTCCCCGTCCAGTGCGTCATCCGCCCCCAGAGCGCCGAACTCCCCGACTACCGCGGCTACGCGGGCCAGATCGCCTCCGGCGTACTACGCGTCGGCGACCGGGTCACCGTCCTGCCGTCCGGCCTCACCAGCACCATCACCGCCATCGACGCCCTCGGCACACCCGTCGACGTCGCCTGGGCCCCGCAGTCCGTCACAGTGCTGCTCGCCGACGACCTCGACATCTCCCGCGGCGACCTCATCGCGCCCAGCGCGCAGGCCCCGGACACGACACAGGACATCGAAGCCACAGTCTGTCACCTCAACGAACGCCCGCTGCGCGTCGGCTCCCGCGTCCTGCTCAAACACGCCACCCGCACCGTCAAGGCGGTCGTCAGGGAACTCCCGGACCGAATCGACCTGACCCACGGCCTGGCCCGCGACGCCCACCCCGGCGAGTTCGCCGTCAACGACATCGGATCCACCGTCCTGCGCACCGCTGAACCGCTCCCGATGGACGCCTACGCCGACTCCCGCCTCACCGGCTCCTTCATCCTGATCAACCCTGCCGACGGTGCCGTCCTGACGGCGGGGATGTGCGCGGCGACCGATCGCTGAACTCGCGGAGACTGATGGCATTGACGCGGTCGAAGCGTTCGGCGGGTTCGTCGGCCGCGTCGCTGGGCGGTATCTGGATGCCCGCGTTGCCGAAGGCCATGTCGAGGCGGCCGAAGGTCTCCACGGTGCGGTCGACCGTGGCGCGACCTGGTCCTCTTCGCTGACGTCGCACGTGAGGGCGGCGACTTGGTGGCCGGCGTCGGCGAGTTCGCCGGCTGCTGTCCGCAGAGCGGCATCGTCGATGTCGACCAGGGCGACGGCGGTGCCGGACCGGGCGAAGGCGCGGGCGGTCACGATGGGTCCTTGAAGGTGTGGGGGCCGGGCGTGTGCAGGCCCGGCCCCGGCTGCGCATGGGCCGCGGTCAGGGCTTCAGCAGCGTCTTGACGGCGCGGCGCTCGTCCATGGCCTTGTAGCCCTCGGCGACCTGCTCCAGGGGCAGGGTGAGGTCGAAGACCTTGCCGGGGTTGATGCGGCCGTCGAAGACGCGCTGGATGAGGTCGGGCAGGTAGCCGCGTACCGGGGCGGGGCCGCCGCGCAGGCCGACGTGGGAGAAGAACAGCTCCTGGCCGTCGATCGCCACGTCGTGCGGAACGCCGACGAAGCCGACGTTGCCGCCCGGGCGGGTGGAGCGCAGCGCCTGCTCCATGGACTGTGCGGTACCCACGCACTCCAGCACGCTGTCGGCGCCGATGCCGTCCGTCAGGTCCTTGACGCGGGCGACGCCTTCCTCGCCGCGCTCGGTGACGATGTCGGTGGCGCCGAACTCCAGGGCCAGCTTCTGCCGGCTCTCGTGCCGGCTCATGGCGATGATCCGCTCCGCGCCGAGTTCCTTGGCGGCGATGACGCCGCACAGGCCGACCGCGCCGTCGCCGACCACCACGGCGGTCGATCCCGGCTCGACCTCGGCGGCCTTGGCGGCGTACCAGCCGGTGCCCATCACGTCGGACAGCGCCAGCAGGCTGGGCCAGAACTCCTCGGCAGGGTGCTCGTCGGTGGCGACGAGGGTGCCCTGGGCGTTGGGGATGCGCACGTAGTCGGCCTGGCAGGTGCTCATGAACTCGCGGCGCAGGCAGTTGGACTGGTAGCCCGCCCGGCAGTTCGCGCACGTGTTGTCGGAGGTGGCGAACGAGCCGATGACGAACTGCCCCGGCTTCACCGCGGTGACCTCGCCACCGACCTCCTCGACCACGCCGACGTACTCATGCCCCATCGGGTGCGGCCCGTCGATGGGCTCCGCGCCGCGGTAGGGCCACAGGTCCGAGCCGCACACACAGGTGACCACGGTGCGGATGACCGCGTCCGTCGGATGGATGATCCTCGGATCTTCGAGCTCCTCGAAACGGACGTCGCCGGGGGCGTGGATGACTGCTCCGCGCATGAGGGTGCTTCTTTCGATGTGAGAGGTCTTCGGTCAGACAGCCCGGGAGGGAACGAACGATGTCTTTCCTTCCGGGTGCTCGTCGTCGAGCCTCGCACGCGACGGCATGCGCCAAAAGCGGAGAAATCTATCCGGGGAGAGACACATCCTGGGAGGAAACCCTCCCCCCTTGCCGGGGCACGATCGGTGCCATGCTGGGTCTCATGACCGAGAGCATTCCCCTCAATGAGCTGGGAGAATTCCTCAAGAAGCGCCGCTCTGAGCTGAGCCCGCGCACGGTCGGACTGCCGGAGACGGGCGGGCCCCGCCGGGTGGCCGGTCTGCGCCGTGAGGAGGTCGCCCAGCTCGCCTCGATCAGCACCGACTACTACACCAGGCTCGAGCAGGGCCGTATGCAGGCGTCCGCTCCCGTGCTGGACACCCTCGCCCGCGTCCTCCATCTGGACGACGACGAGCGGGGCTATCTCTTCCAGCTCGCGGGCAAGACCACCGTCCGCACGCGGCGCCGCGGCAGGCAGCAGGTCCAGCCGCAGCTCCAGCGAGTCCTGGACGACCTCACCGCCACCCCGGCCATCGTGCAGGGCCGGCGCGGGGACATCCTGGCCTGGAACGCGCTGGCCGCCGCCCTGGTCATCGATTTCTCCCGCATCCCGGAGAAGCACCGCAACTACCCGCGGATCCAGTTCACGGAGCCGGCGATGCGCACGCTGTATGCCGACTGGGAGACCTCCGCGCAGATCTCCGTGGCGCAACTGCGGATGGAGGCCGCCAAGTACCCCGAAGACCCTCGTCTGATCGAGCTGGTCGGTGAACTGTCCACGCGCGACGAGCAGTTCGCCAAGTGGTGGGGCGACCACCGCGTCGCCGCCCGCACCGTGGGCACCAAGACCCTCAACCACCCGGTCGTCGGCGAACTCGTCCTGGACTGGGACACCCTCACCGCCAACACCGATCCCGACCAGCACCTGACCGTCTGGACCGCCGCACCCGGCTCCCCCACCCACGAGCGGCTGCGCATCCTCGCCTCCTGGGCCGCCGACCAGCACCTGCCGGCCTCCTCGTCGCGCAGCGACCACGGTCAGTGACAACCGGCGTTCCGATCGCCGGGCGACGGACGCCTCACCGCTCCCCCGGCGCCCCCAGTCCGGTCAGCGCGCCGACCGGATCAGGGTCGGGGGTGCCTCGGGGCCACCAGTCGTCACGGCCGGGTTCCGACTCGTACGCGTACCACAGGCCGTCCTGGCCGAGGCGGAGCTGGGCATGGCCGTCGGGGTGGGTGAGACGGTTGCGCCAGGGGCGGAACGCGGGCAGGTCCGCGGCCAGGAGCAGGGGGCGGGCGCGGTCGAAGCGGCCGGCCGGCGGGTCCCAGGGCTCCTCCAGTACGGCGAGGGCCGCCCTGCCGCCCTGCCGCCAGGCGGCGACCGCCCGGGCCAGGTCGGCCGGTGTCCGCCCGGTGGCGGCGGCCAGCGACGCGTACAGCGCCCGGCTTCCAGCGGTGAGGCCCGAGCCGGGGCGGGCGGCGGCGAGCCGTACCGCGTCCTGCCACAGGGTCAGCTCCGCGACCGGGTCGTGTCCGGTGGTCAGCAGGGCGTGCGCGCGGGCGGCGGCGTCCGTGGCGAGCTGGTCCAGGGCGAACGAGTCGGGACCGCCGGGAGCGTCCGGGTAGACCGGAGGCTGCTCGGGGTGGGCGGGCGGGGGCAGGGGCGCGGGGAGCGGCGGACGGGTGCGGTGGGCCAGGGCGTCCCGGGCGCGTATGCCGGGGACGGGGGCGGGCTTTCGGGCCCGGTCGGCCCGGGCAGCGCGGGCCGCGTTGCGCCGGGACAGGGCGTCGAGCAGGTCGCGCTCGCCGCGGCCGCGCAGCAGGAGCAGAACGAAGGGGTCCCGGTCGAGGAGGCGTGCCGTCTGGTAGCAGACGGCGGCCGCGTGCTTGCAGGGGTGGCCGAAGTCGGGGCAGCTGCAGCGGGGTTCGAGGTCGCCGGGGCCGGGGAGCAGGCGGACTCCGCACTCGGCGAGGGACTGCGGCATCTGTTTGTCGAGCAGCGCGGCGATGTGCGCGGGCCGCTCGGCGGCGGCGTCCAGGAAACGGTCCCACTCGTCGTCGGAGAACGTCCGCAACCGCACCTGCACGCGGTACGGCCGGGGCCGGCTGCCCTGGACGTAGGCGAGCACGAGCCCCGGGGTGACGGTGATGGCGTCCACGTTCCCCCGCCCCGCGTACGCCCTGCCCCGCGCCAGCCGCGCCGGGTCGAGGGCCCCTTCCTCCAGCGCGGAGACCCAGGCGTCGCCCCACCAGGTCTCGGCGAACCGGTCGCGGTCACGCACCGGACGCGTGGGGAGCGCGGCGAAGGTGCGCCGCAGCTCGCCGTCACGCCCGGGGGCGGCCATGGACGACGGGTAGCGGGGGGCGGCCGGGGGCGCGGCGGACGGCGTGCCGAGGGGTCCGGGGGGCGGTTCGTGCGTGTCCTGCCGCGGCGGTGCGGGCGGGTTCGCGGTCTCGTGCCCGGAGGGCGCGCCGTGCCGCTCGCCGGGCTTCCGCCCGGTGGACGCGCTCCCGCTCCGTGGTGCCGCCGACGCAGGCGGTTCGAAGGCGTCGGCGAGGAGCGTCCGTACGTCCCGGACCTGGCGGCCGCCCGCCGGTGGACGGGGGCCGCGGCGGGGGCTCGTGCCCGTCCGCCTCGGCGCGGTGGCCGTTCCACGGGGGGCCGAGGACTCCTCGGTGCCGGACGGCTCGGCGACGGCCGGAGGCTTCTGGGAGCGGGTCGCGCCCGGGCGGTCGGTCGGGCGGCGGGCCTTGGCCGCCCCGGCGGGGCTCTCCGTGCGTTCCCGTTCCGCCTCCTTCCGTGCAGTCCGCAACGCCTCGCGTGCGGCGTCACCGGGCCGTGCGGCGGGGGTGGCGGCCTGCGGGGCACGACCCGAGGGGGGTGTGGCCTGCGGCGCCTCCGCCGGCTCCGCCTCCCCCGGCGCGTCCGCCCGCCGGGTGCTGCGGCGCTCCGCGTTCGCCCGCCGCAGCGCCGCGCGCGCCGCATCGCCCGGCCGGGGCGTCGTCGGCTTCCGCTCCGACTCGGGGAGTGCGACGTCCGCTCCCTCGGCGGGAGCCCCGGGTCCCGGGGAAGCCCCGGACCCCACAGACGGCCCGGGCACGCCGGACGGCCCGGGCACGATCGGAGGCTGCTCGGACTTGGCGGACGGCCCGGACACGGCGGACGGCCCGGACACGGCGGACGGCCCGGACACGGCGTGCGGCTCGGACTTGGCGGGCGGCCCAGACCCGACCGTAGGTTCCTCCGACTCGATGGACGACCCGGACCCGACCGGAGGCTGCTCCGACTCGACGGACACCCCGGACCCAACCGGAGGCTCCCCCGACTCGACGCTCGACCCGGACCCGACCGGAGGCTCCCCCGACTCGACGGACGACCCGGACCCCACGGACGGCCCGGGCGCGGCCGGCGGCCGGGGCTCGGCCGGAGGCTTCGGGTCTTCCGCCTCACCACCGATCCGCTCGCGCTCCCGTGCCGCGCGCAGTGCACGGCGGGCCGCGTCGGCCGGGCGCCGCGCGCCGTCACCGCCCTGCTCCCCGCCCGACCAGGGGCGTTCCGCGCTCGCCCCGTTCATGCCGTCCTCCTCAGCGACACCAGGTCCGCCAGCTCACGGTCCGTCAGTTCCGTGAGGGCCGACTCGCCCGAGCCCAGGACGGCGTCCGCCAGTGCGCGCTTGGCCTCGAGCATCTCCGCGATGCGGTCCTCGACCGTGCCCTCCGTGATCAGACGGTGGACCTGGACCGGCTGGGTCTGGCCGATGCGGTACGCACGGTCCGTGGCCTGTTCCTCCACCGCCGGGTTCCACCAGCGGTCGAAGTGGATGACATGGCCCGCGCGGGTGAGGTTGAGGCCGGTGCCCGCCGCCTTGAGGGAGAGCACCAGGACCGGGGTCGCGCCGCTCTGGAAGCGGTCCACCATCCGCTCGCGCTCGGGCACCGGCGTACCTCCGTGCAGCAGGTCGACGGGCACCGCTCGGGAGGTCAGGTGCGTGGTGATCAGGCGGGCCATGCCGACGTACTGCGTGAAGACCAGCGCCGAGCCGTCCTCGGACAGCAGGGTGTCCACCAGCTCGTCCAGCAGGGCGAGTTTGCCGGAGCGCGCGGTGAGACGCGCGGTGGCCCCCGCCTCCTCCTTGAGATACAGGGCCGGGTGGTCGCAGATCTGCTTGAGGGCGCTCAGGAGCTTCAGGACCAGACCCCGCCGTGCGATGCCCTCCGCGGTCCCGATCGCCAGCAGCGATTCCCGTACGACCGCCTCGTAGAGCGCGGCCTGCTCGCGGGTGAGCGGCACCGGGTGATCCGTCTCGGTCTTGGGCGGGAGTTCGGGAACGATGCCCGGGTCGGACTTCTTCCGCCGCAGCAGGAAGGGGCGGACCAGGCGGGCCAGCCGCTCCACCGCCTGCGGGTCCTCGCCGCTCTCCACCGCCCGCGCGTGGCGGGCGCGGAAGGACTTCAGGGGGCCGAGGAGTCCGGGGGTCGTCCAGTCCAGCAGCGCCCACAGTTCGGAGAGGTTGTTCTCCACGGGGGTGCCGGTGAGGGCGACGCGGGCCGGAGACGGGATCGTGCGCAGCGCCTTGGCCGTGGCGGAGTAGGGGTTCTTGACGTGCTGTGCCTCGTCGGCGACGACCAGGCCCCAGGACTGTTCGGCCAGCCGGGGGGCCGCCGTGCGCATCGTGCCGTAGGTGGTCAGGACGAAGCCGCCGTCCACGTCGTCCAGGGTGCGCTCCGGGCCGTGGAAGCGGCGGACCGGGACTCCGGGAGCGAACCGGGTGATCTCCCGCTGCCAGTTCCCGAGCAGGGACGCCGGGCAGACCACCAGTGTGGGCTCGCGGCGTGCCCGGCGCAGATGCAGGGCGATGACGGTGACCGTCTTGCCGAGGCCCATGTCGTCGGCGAGGCAGCCGCCGAGGCCGAGCGAGGTCATGAGGTCCAGCCAGGCCAGACCGCGCAGTTGGTAGTCCCGCAGCCGGGCGGCGAGGCCCGGGGGCGGATCCACCGGGCCGATGCCCGCCGTGAGCCGGTCCCGGAGTGCGGCCAGTGCGCCGACCGGCACGGCCTGCACCGTCTCGCCGTCGACCTCCGCGGTCCCGGTGAGGGCGACGGCGAGCGCGTCGACCGGATCGAGCAGGCCCAACTCCCGCTTGCGGGCCTTGCGGACGAGCGCCGGGTCGACCAGCACCCACCGGTCGCGCAGCCGGACGACCGGGCGGTGGGCCTCCGCGAGGGCGTCCATCTCGGCCTCGGTGAGCGGATCGCCGCCGAGCGCCAACTGCCAGCGGAAGCGCAGCAGTTCCTCGCTCTCCATGAAGCCGGTGCCGTCGGTCGCCGAGCCGGGCGCGGGCCGTACGACCGCCGTCGCGGTCAGGTCGTGTGCCAGGTCCCGGGGCCAGTGCACCGCGACCCCGGCCGCGCCCAGCCGGGTGGCGGCGACGCCCAGCAGGTCGCTCAACTCGGCCTCGGACAGCGCCAGGACGTCCGGCACCTCCTGTTCGGCGAGCCGGTCCAGCGGCGGCCAGACCCGGGCCGCGCGGCGCACCGCGAGGGCCGCGTCCACGCGGGCGCGGGGGCCGAAGGCCGCGTCCGCCTCACCGGCCCACAGTGCCGCCGCGTCCACGACCAGCGTCGGGTCGGCGAGGCTGTGCACCTGCACGATCGCCGCACCGGCACGGCCCGCTCCCTCCCCTTCGTCGAACAGGTCGTACGCCGACAGGTCCAGGCGCAGGGAGATCCGCACGCCCGCGTCCATGCCCGCGGCGACCTCGGCGGCCCACTCGTGCGCCTGTGGCAGCCGCTGCGGCTCCCGGGCCGCGAACGGCCTGCCAGCGGTGTGAGCGGCGGCGGGGGTGCGCGGCAGGGTGTCCGCGACGGCGTCCAGGAAGGACCGGACGAGGGCCTCCGGCTCGGGCAGCAGCAGGGGGCCCTTGCCGGGGAGCGGGACGGCATGGCCTTCGTAGGGCAGGGCGGCGGCGACGGCCCTGAGGTGGGTGATGTCGTCCGGCTCCAGGGGGCCGGCCCGCCATGCGTCGTGTCCGTCCGGGGTGAGGCCGGGCAGCAGCCGGCCGCGCGCGACGAGCCGCAGGGCGTGCAGGGCGGCCGCGCCCCAGCAGGCGGTGGCGGGGTGGGCGGCGGGGGCACGGCGGGCCCGGGCGAGCAGCGGCAGGGCCTCGGCGAGGGGCAGGGTCACGGCGGGCACGGTGCTTCTGCGTGCTGCGGATCCGTGCGGCCGTACGACCGTCAGGTCCTCGGTGCGGACCGTCGGGTCCTCGGTGCCGTCCGACGGCAGCGGGCCGCCCTCCGGGTCCCAGAAGGCCACGCGGCTCCGGCGCGGCAGCGGTGCGGGCAGGAAGACCGCGGCCAGCCTCTCCCACGCGGGCGCCCGCCCGGGCGCGGCCGCCTCGGCCACCTGTTCCGCCATATGTCCGGTCACCTCCCGCCACCTGGTCGTGTCAGTCGTCTTCGACTCTACGGGCGGGGTCTGACAATCGGCTCCGGCCGGGGGCCGGGGCTTGACGGGTGGGCGGTGGGCGGGCGGATCACCGGTGGGGGGGATCGTCCGCCGGGGTCCGTCAGGGAATGGTCCGCGACACGACGTACACGGTCGGGTGCTGCGGCTGGGACGTGTTCACGACGACGTCGAGGGTGGGCGCCGGGTTCTTCTGCGCGTGGGTCAGGCCGTACCAGGGGCCCTGTCCCGTGAAGGACCACCTGACGACGTGCTGGTCGCGCGTGCTGATGGCGATGTCGTCCTTCTTCAGCGAGGAACGGTCGGCCTTGAGGGTCCACAGGAACCGGTTCAGTCCGTCGTCGCTGGTGGTGAACTGCACGTAGAGCCGGCTGGTCTTCCAGTTGTTCGTCTCGTACGAGGCGACCTTCGTCGCGTCGTACGGGATCCACACCTGGTACAGGCGGCGCTGCACACGCGAGGGCCACCCGGGGACGAGGCCGGTCGCCGAGTACTTGTCCTCCTTGTCCTTGCCGCTGTTGCGGGACTGGTTCGCGGAGATGATCAGGTACCCGGCGGGCACGCCGATGAGCAGCACGATGATCAGCAGGGTCAGCGCCCGGCGGCGGATCGTGCGCCCCCGGTCCTCCGGCGGACGCGGCGGCTCACCGGAGGCTGAGGTCTGGCGCGGCAGTGAGGCGGCTGCCGTCACAGCAGCCCCTTGGTGGTGCGGGACTGTGCGTAGCGCTCGTAGCGCTCGTACCGCTCCACACGGCGCCGGTTGGCGCGCCGGAAGCGGCGGGCGACGAGCCGGGCGAGGTCCGCGGCGCCGACCATGCCGGCCTCGGGGCCGAGCTGGGCGCGGGCGATGCGGGCCTCGGGGCGGTAGCCGCGGCCGGTGAGGTGGCGCTTGAAGGCGTCCCGGGCGGGGCCGATCAGCAGGTCGTCGGCCGCGCTGACGCCGCCGCCGATCACGAAGCAGGACGGGTCCAGGGCGGCCGCAAGGTTGGCGATGCCGACGCCGAGCCACTGGCCGATGTCCTGGAGCAGCTCGACGCACATGGCGTCGCCCTCACGCGCCAGCTCGGTGATCATCGGGCCGGTGATGTCGGAGATGTTGCCCTTGACGTGCTCGATGATCCCGTAGGCGACCGGGGAGTCGGCGGCGGCCAGCTCCCTGGCCTCGCGGACCAGGGCGTTGCCGGAGCTGTACTGCTCCCAGCAGCCGCGGTTGCCGCACGGGCAGCGGTGGCCGCCGGGCACGACCTGCATGTGGCCGAACTCGCCCGCGACCCCGTACTTGCCGCGCTTGACCTGGCCGTCCTCCAGGATGGCGCCCCCGATGCCGGTACCCAGGGTGATCATCACCAGGTGGTCCTCGCCGCGGCCGGCGCCGAAGCGCCACTCGGCCCAGGCGGCGGCGTTGGCGTCGTTGTCGACCAGCACGGGGACGGCGAGCCGCTCGGCGAGACGGTCGCGCAGGGGCTCGTTGCGCCAGGACAGGTGCGGGGCGAACAGGACGCGGTTGCGGTCCGCGTCCACCCAGCCGGCCGCGCCGATGCCGACGGCGTGCACGTCGTGCCGGTCGGAGAGGTCCAGGACGAGCTCGACGATGGTGTCCTCGACGACCTTGGGGCTCTTGGACTTGTCGGGCGTCTCGGTGCGGAGCTTCTCCAGGATGTTGCCGTCGGCGTCGACGACGCCGGCCATCACCTTCGTGCCGCCGATGTCGATGCCGACCGTGGGGACACGCGGCGCCGACAGATGGGAACGGCGCTCGCGCGTGCCGACGGTCCGCAGGACGGTGGCCCGGGCGGAGCCGCGGTGGGTGAAGTCGCGGTAGGTGCTCACCGGGCCGATTCTGCCGCACGCCGGAGCCCGCCCGCACCGTGGGCCCCTTCGCTGCGCCGGGGCCCGGCCGGGCCACGGTCGGGTGCGGAGTGCCGACGCGCTGCGGTTGCCGGCGCCCACGCGGACGCTGCCGCGCGGTGTCGCAGCCCCGCGCCCTGTGGGGCGCGCTCACGGGGCGCGTTCCAGCTCGTGGCGCAGATCGTCCGGTTCCTCGCCTCCCGCGATCTGGCGTGTCAGCTCCTCCGGAGTGATCTTCTCGCACACGTGGTCGGCGATCATCCTGCCGCGTTTGAGGGGGACGAAGCGGTCGCTTGCCAGGTACCCGCAGTGGGGGTTGTGGGTGATGAAGACAACGCCCAGGCCTGTGTCCCGTGCGGCGGCCACGTATGTGAGGACCACACCTGGCTGCTTGACGCCCAGAACTGATCGACGCCGCAGGTCAGGGCATGGGTGGGGTGGTGACGGGACCCGGAAGAGGCAGGGGGCAGGGGGATGGGGCGGGCGCGGGGTGGGGCGGCGCACCCCGGCGGCTCAGGAGCGTACGAGGAGCTGGAACTCGAACGAGTAGCGGGAGGCGCGGTAGGTGTGGGTGCCGAACTCCACGGCGCGGCCCGTGTCGTCGAACGTGGTGCGCTGCATGGTGAGCAGCGGGGCGCCCTCGGGCTCACCGAGCCGTTCGCCCTCGACGCGGTCGGCGGCGCGGGCCCCGATGGACTGCCGGGCGCTGTGCAGGGTGATGCCGGCGGCGCGCATCAGACGGTAGAGGCCGGTGGCCTCCAACTGGTCGCTGTCGAGATCGAACAGCCCGGTCGGCAGGTAGTTGCACAGATACGCCATCGGCTCGCCGTGCGCGAGGCGCAGCCGTTCGACCTGGTGCACCTCCGTGCCCTCGGGGACGCCGAGCGCGGCGGCGACCTCAGCGGAGGCGGGCGTGAAGGTGTTGCGGAGGACCCTGGTCGCGGGACGCTGCCCGGCCGCCTCCAGGTCGTCGTAGAGGCTGCTCAGCTCCAGGCCGCGTTTGACCTGGCTGTGCACGACCTGGGTGCCGACACCCCGGCGGCGCACGAGCAGGCCCTTGTCGACGAGGGACTGGATCGCCTGCCGGACGGTGGGCCGCGACAGGCCGAGCCGTCCGGCCAGTTCGATCTCGTTGCCCAGCAGGCTGCCCGGCGTCAGCTCGCCGTGCTCGATCGCGGCCTCCAACTGCTGGGCGAGCTGGAAGTAGAGCGGCACCGGACTGCTCCGGTCGACGCTGAGCTGGAGCGGGACGGTGGGGTCCCCATCTGGTTTCGGCACGGGGCGAGCGTAGCTCCGGTGCTTGTTGACGGGAAGTTGTGTAGTCCGGTTGTCCGGACAAAGCATTGACACAGCGGGAGAACGCGCCCACGTTGGACCCATGCGCATCGGACTCATCGGGGCGGGCCGTATCGGGACGTACCACGCGGCCACGCTCAACCGCCACCGTGAGGTCGGCTCGCTCATCATCACGGACGTCGACACCGCCCGGGCCCATCGGCTCGCGGACCGGCTGGGCGCGACGGCGGCGCCCGGCACGGACGAGATCTTCACCTGGGGCGTGGACGCGGTGGTCATCACCGCGGCGACCGCGGCGCACGCCGAGCTGATCGGCCGGGCGGCGCGCTCCGGGCTCCCGGTGTTCTGCGAGAAGCCCATCGCGGTGGACCTGCCGGGGACGCTGGCGGCGCTCGCCGAGGTCGACGCCGCCGGGACGGTGCTGCAGATGGGTTTCCAGCGACGGTTCGACGCGGGCTACACGGCGGCGCGGGAGGCCGTGCGCTCGGGCCGGCTCGGGCGGCTGCACACGGTCCGCGCGCTGTCGGCCGACCAGGCACCACCGCCGGCCGCGTACCTGACGGTCTCGGGAGGCATCTTCCGGGACTGCCTCATCCACGACTTCGACATCCTGCGCTGGGTGACCGACCGCGAGGTGGTCGAGGTGTACGCGACGGGGTCCGACGCGGGCGGGGCGATGTACCGGGAGGCGAACGACGTCGACACGGCGGCGGCCGTGCTCACGCTGGAGGACGGCACGCTCGCCACGGCGACGGCGACGCGCACGAACGGTGCCGGCTACGACGTGCGCATGGAGCTGGCCGGCGAGCTGGACACGGTCGCGGTGGGCCTCGACGACCGCACGCCGATCGCGTCCACCGAGCCCGCCGGCCCGCCGCCCGCGGACAAGCCGTGGACGGGGTTCCTGGAGCGGTTCGCGCCCGCGTACCAGGCCGAGGTGACGGCGTTCGTCGAGGTGGTGCGCGGTGAGCGTGCCAATCCCTGCGACGGCCGGGAGGCGCTGCAGGCCCTGCGCATCGCGGAGGCCTGCGAACTGTCCCGCCGGGAGCGCCGCCCGGTGAACCTCGGGGAGATCCCGGGCGCCCGCGACTGACCGCTCCGGGTGCGCGCCGGGGAACGGGACCGCACCGCCACGCCGGGCCGCGAGGCGTCCACCGCCCCGGGTACGCGCCGGGGAACGGGACCGCACCGCCACGCCGGGCCACGAGGCGTCCACCGCCCCGGGTACGCGCCGGGGAACGGGACCGCACCGCCACGCCGGGCCACGAGGCGTCCACCGCCCCGGGTACGCGCCGGGGAACGGGACCGCACCGCCACGCCGGGCCACGAGGCGTCCACCGCCCCCGGCCGTCCCGGTGCCGGACCTGCGCCGGGTGCGGCTCGCCCCGCGGCCGCCGGGGAGAGCGGTGCGCGGGGCGAGGCGGATGAGTGTGCGGTCAGCAGCCGAAGTCGATCAGGTTGAACGTGGCGTAGTGGTCCGAGGTGTAGTAGTCCTCCTGGTAGTCCTCGCCCGTGACGATGCGGCGGGCGCCGCGCGTGGAGGAGCGGGGCGTGATGACGGTGTACTCGTGGTAGTAGCCGGAGGGCTGCCGGGGCAGCACGCCTTCGCGGTTGGAGAAGACCGTGCCGTCCTGCGAGTACGGGAAGGGGCCGCCCTGGTCGATCAGGTCGAGCGTGTCGTACGCCTGGGACGGCAGGTCGCTGTAGCAGATGCTGCCGACGGAGGTGGCGGCGGCGTCCGCCGTGGTGGCGGAGACGGTGCCGCCCAGGAGGAGGGCGGACAGGAGCGCGGCTGCGGCGCCGGTGCGCATGGCGCGTGTGGGGGTTTTCATGGTGGCATGATGACGCGCGTAGATCATGGCATGTCAATGACAATCAGCGAGAGTTTCCCGCTCAAGTGCCATCTGTTCTCGGCGAGTTAACCCGCCGCCGGGCGACCCGGCGACGGGCGGAGACGGACGCGGCGCTCAGCCGTCCGTCGGCGGCCCGGAGGACCCGCCCCTGTCGGGTGCCCTCCTTCTCGGGCGGGGTCCGCCGTCATGAGCCGGGACCCGGCCGGCACCGGGAACTCATCGGATCACCCGACGTTCGTCGAGAACAGTCCACCCGTCGGCCCCTGCTTGTCGCCTCCCTGCGCCTTCTTCAGAGCGTTGGCGAGGCTCTCGATGGTGAGGGACTGCAGGATGACGCGGCCGTTGCCCTCGAGGGTGGCCAGGGACAGTCCCTCGCCGCCGAAGACCATGTTCATCAGCCCCTGGCGGTTGAGGCCGCCGACGCGCTGGACGCCGTACTGGATGCCCTCCTCGAAGGCGACGACGCAGCCGGTGTCGACCTCGATACGACCGCCGAAGTCGGCGGGGTTGAGGTCGATGAAATTGCCCGCGCCGGCGATGATCACGGTGCCGTGCCCGGTGAACTTCTCCAGGATGAAACCCTCGCCGCCGCTCATGCCGGTGCGGCCGCCGGCGAAGGCGATGCCGAAGTCGACGGTGGACTCGGCGGCCACGAACGCGTCCTTCTCCGCGAACCACGCCCGCGTGCCGTCGAGTTCCAGCGCCCGCATCTCTCCGGGCAGCACGCCCGCGAAGCCCACGGTGCCCTCGCCGCCCTGTGCCGTGAAGTACTGGAACGCCAGGCTCTCGCCCGCGAGCGCACGCTGCCCGACCTGCATGGCGGTGCCCATGGCCTGGCGCAGGAAGCCGCCCATGCCGCCGCCACCAGCTCCGCCCTGGGGCTGGCCGCCGCTGTTGGACGGGCCGGACAGGCGGGTCTCCATGGTGACGTTCGTGGTCTTGAAGAGGAACTTGCCCGCCTCGCAGTACACGGTCTGGCCGGGGTACAGGTTCACGACCGCCATCTGCATGGCGTTGCCGACGATTTCTTGCTGAAGAGTCACGTGGGGAGAACGCGATGGGCGGGGCGGAGAGTTCCGGCCCGCCCCAGGCCGGTGTCGCACAGGGTCCCGGGCCGGGCCGGACCGGCGGCGCAGAGCCCGGCAGGCGGTGGATCGGCGCCGGGCCGGGATCCGCGAGAGGCTGGCGCGGGCCGGGTCCACCCAGCACCGGACCGGCACCGTACAGGCCGTGTCCCCGACGCGCCCCGGAAGGCCTCAGCCGCCCAGTTCCCGATGGCGTGCCCTCAGGTGTGAGGCGCCCTCCTCCGTCAGGGAACCGTGCAGGCGCAGCCGGGAGATGCCGCCGTCCGGGAAGATGTCCACGCGCGCGTGCGTGCCGATCGCCGGGGACGGCAGGGCGAAGCGGTGGTTGGTGTCGGGCTGGAGGCGGGTGCGCGGGAGGATCTCGCGCCAGTCGCCGTCCTCTCCGTCCCTGACCGACAGCGAGGCCCAGCCCGCCGCGTTGCCCTTCAGGTACGCCGTGTCGATCTCGACCGCCCGGATCCGCGCCTGCGCCGCCAGCCGGTAGCGGATCCAGTCGTGGCCCCGGTCGCGACGGCGCCGCGTCTCCCAGCCGTCGTCCATCTTCCGGGAGCGGCCCGGCTGGATGGTGTTGGTGGCGGGCGAGTAGAACAGGTCCGAGGCGCCCTCCACCTGGCCCCCGTTCTCCAGGGCCACCACGTCGAAGGTGTCCAGCACCTCCAGCCATGCCGGGTCCGGCACGACCTCGCCGTACACGCGCAGGCGCGCGATGCCGCCGTCGGGATGCTGGTTGACCTTCAGGTGGGTGAAGCGCTGCGCCACGTCCACCTCGAAGCCGTTGGCCGCGTGGCCGCCGACCGGGGTGCGCGGCACCAGCGTCGTCCACTTCACGTCGCCCCCGAGCAGTTCCCGCGGGGACGGGGAGCCGGCGACGGACGCGCCCTCGACGGACACCGCCTGCGGGTGGTTGCCGCGGAAGTGGGCCGTGTCGACGACGATGCCCCGTACGACACCGGGTGCGCCGAGGCGTACCAGCGCCCAGTCGTGGTCGTCCTGCGCGGGCCAGGGGTGCTCGGCCGAGGCGCCACGGCGGCGGCGCGTCTCCCAGCCGTCCATGACCTTGCCCTTGTGCCCGAAGTGCTCGGGGTCGAACTCGGCGCGCCCGGGCAGGAGAAGGTTCTCGCGCTCGGCGAAGAACTCGTCGTTGGCGGCGACGACAGCGCCCCCGAGCCGGCGGTCGGCGAGGTCGGCGTACCGGGTGAAGGGAAAGTCGGCGGTGCGGTAGTCCGCGTACGGGTCTCCGCCCCGGTAGGGGTTCGCGTCGCCGGTGAAGGCCGTCCGACCTGGTTGATGCTGCGCCGTCACGGTGATCAGTTGTTCCCTTCGGTGCCGGCCGCTGCGGGCGCGGGAGTCGGCGCGGTGCAGTCGGTCCTGCGGAGCAGTCGCCCCTTCGGTTCGGTGAACTCGCCGTCCGCCATGATGCGTTCGCCGCGCAGCCAGGTGGATCTGACGACGCCGTACAGCGTCCTGCCCGCGTACGCGGTGACCCGGTTGCGGTGCTGGAGGGCCGCCGGGTCCACGGTGAAGGTCTCCTCGGGCGCGAGCACGGCGAAGTCCGCGTCACGGCCCGGCTCGATGGCGCCCTTGCGGTCCAGGCCCGCGAGGGCCGCCGTGCGCCGGGACATCCAGCGGACCAGGTCCTCGAGGCCGTGCCCCCGCTTGCGCGCCTCGGTCCACACCGCCGCCAGACTCAGTTGCAGGCCTGAGATGCCGCCCCAGGCGGTCGCGAAGTCGTCGGTCTTCAGGTCGGCCGTCGACGGGGAGTGGTCGGTGACGACGCAGTCGATCGTGCCGTCCGCCAGCGCCTGCCACAGCAGGTCCTGGTTGGCGGCCTCGCGGATGGGCGGGCAGCACTTGAACTCGCTGGCGCCGTCCGGGACTTCCTCGGCGGTCAGGGTGAGGTAGTGCGGGCAGGTCTCCACCGTGATCCGTACGCCCTCCGCCTTGGCGGCGGCGATCAGCGGCAGGGCGTCGCCGGAGGACAGGTGCAGCACGTGCACGCGCGCGTCGAACTGTTTCGCCCGGGCGATGAGGGACGCGATGGCGGTGTCCTCCGCGCGCCGGGGCCGGGAGGCGAGGAAGTCCGCGTACCGGGGACCGCCCTGCTGCGGGGCGGCGGCGAGGTGGCGCGGGTCCTCCGCGTGCACGATCAGCAGACCGCCGAATCCGGCGATCTCGGCCAGGGAGCGGCCCAGTTGCTCCTGGTCGAGGTGCGGGAACTCGTCCACGCCCGACGGCGACAGGAACGCCTTGAAGCCGAACACGCCGGCGTCGTGCAGCAGCCTGAGGTCCTTGACGTTGCCGGGGAGCGCGCCGCCCCAGAAGCCGACGTCGACATGGACCTTCGCGGACGCGACGTCCTGTTTGACGCGGAGGTGGTCGACCGTCGTGGTCGGCGGCAGCGAGTTGAGCGGCATGTCGATCAGGGTGGTGATGCCGCCGGCCGCCGCAGCGCGGGTGGCGGTCCAGAAGCCCTCCCACTCGGTGCGGCCCGGGTCGTTGATGTGCACGTGCGTGTCGACGAGGCCGGGCAGCAGCACGTCGTCGCCCAGGTCCTCCAGGCGGGCCCCGGCCGGTACGGCGGCGTCGTACGGCAGGACGGCCGTGATCGTGCCCCCGGCGACGGCGACCGACGCGGCGCACATGCCCTCGGGGGTGATGACGCGCGTGGAGCGCAGCACCAGTTCAGCGTCGGACACCCGGGCCCCTCTCTGCCGTTGCCCTGCCTCCGGTCGAGTTCCGGATGACGGGATTTACATCCGCGTAACGGAATTCAACGTTCTGTTGAAGGAGTCTTCCCTCCCGCACCCGCGCCGTCAAGGGCACTATTCCCCGTGACAGCCTCGTGCACGGGCCATCGACCGACCCTGGACCTTTCCGCTTAGCGGAATTAAACTTCCGTCAAGCAGAACGCATGCGAAAGGATCGCGCCGTGCCGAGGTCGACGTCCAGCGCCAGCGACGCCCCCGTCAAGTCCGCCGGGAGCGGTGGTGTCCAGTCCCTCGAGCGCGCCTTCGACCTGCTGGAGCGGATGGCGGACGCGGGCGGCGAGGTCGGCCTGAGCGAGCTGTCCGCGACCAGCGGGCTGCCGCTGCCCACGATCCACCGCCTGATGCGCACCCTGGTGGCCTGCGGCTACGTGCGGCAGCAGCCCAACCGCCGCTATGCGCTCGGCCCCCGGCTGATCCGGCTCGGCGAGTCGGCGTCCCGGCTGCTCGGCACCTGGGCCCGGCCGCACCTGGCGCGCCTGGTGGAGGAGACCGGCGAGACCGCGAACATGGCCCTGCTCGACGGGGACGAGATCGTGTACGTGGCGCAGGTGCCGTCCAAGCACTCGATGCGGATGTTCACCGAGGTGGGCCGGAGGGTCCTGCCGCACTCCACGGGCGTGGGCAAGGCGCTGCTGGCGAACACGCCGGACGAGGAGGTGCGCGCCCTGCTCGCCCGTACGGGCATGCCGGCGGCGACCGACAGGACGATCACCACGCCGGAGGCGTTCCTCGCCGCGCTGGAGGAGGTGCGCCGGCTCGGGTACGCGGTCGACGACAACGAGCAGGAGATAGGGGTCCGGTGCCTCGCGGTGTCCGTACCCGGCTCCCCCACGGCCGCCGCGATCTCCATCTCGGGACCGGCGGGCCGCGTCACCGAGGCGGCGACGGAACGGATCGTGCCGGTGCTGCAGCAGGTGGCGGCGGAACTGTCCCGGACACTGGCGGCCTCGGGCGGCCCGGCCGCCTGAGCCGCCCCGGCACCGCACACGGCCCTCTTAGCCGCGCGGCGGCTCCCCGAACAGTTCCACCGCTTCGCGGACCTCCGTCAGCCCCCTCGCCAGGGCGCTGACCGAGCCGATCGATCCCGCGATCAGCAGCAGGGAGCGGCGCAGGCGGGGGATCTCGGGGGTGCCGCCCGTGGCCATCGCGGCGAGTGCGGCCAGCTCGTCCTCGGCTACGGCCCGATCGGGGAACTCGGCCGGGTGTGCGGCGAGTTCACGGCGCAGCCGGGACACGGCGGTCCGCAGTTCCGCCACTCTGGGATCCTCTTCGCTGCCGGTCACTGGCCTCTGTCCCAAGCTCCGCACCACAGCCATCCCCCTCGAAACGCCGTTGTGCTCGTACGTCCCCCGGCGCCCCGCGCGTGGTCGGGCGCCGGGGACGCGGGCCAGTAAACGCCACCGGGCGCGCCGGGCGCCACCGTGTGGACCGAAATTCAGCCCCTGGAAACGGCGCGGCCGGCACGGGGTCAGGTATGCAGGACGTATGACGGGCGAGGAAGGGCGGATCGCCGGGCTGCTGCTCGCGGCCGGCGGTGGACGGCGGCTCGGCGGACGGCCCAAGGCGCTGCTCGGGCACCGGGGGCGACCGCTGGTCGAGCACGCGGCGGGAGTGCTGCGCGCGGCCGGATGCGGCCGTGTCCACGTGGTACTGGGGGCGGCGGCCGCCGTCGTGCGGGAGCGTGCCGACCTCGCCGGCTGTGTCCTGGTGGACAACCCGGACTGGGACGAGGGCATGGGCTCCTCGCTGCGGGCCGGGCTCGCGTCGCTCGCCGGGACGGACGCACGGGCGGCCCTGGTCCTGCTCGTCGACCAGCCCGGCATCGGACCGGAGGCGGTGACCCGCGTGCTGTCGGCGTTCCGGGACGAGGAGTCGCTGGCGTCGGCCGCGTACGCGGGGGTGCGCGGGCATCCGGTTCTGCTGGGCTCGGCCCACTGGGCCGGTGTCGCGCGGGCGGCGACCGGCGACCGCGGGGCACGCGCCTATCTGAAGGCGCACGCCGACGCGCTCACGCTGGTCGAGTGCGGGGACGTTGCACAGGCGTACGACATCGACACGGCGGCGGACCTGGCGCACCTCGAGTGACCAGGACGGCGGACCCGGCGCACCTCGGTGAACGGGACGACCGACCCGGCGCACCTCGGTGAACGGGACGACCGACCCGGCGCACCTCGAGCGAGCGGGACGACATGAACGGGACGGAACCGAGCGCCACGTCGTCTCGCCCCGGAGAACCCCGACGTCGACAGCAGACCATTGAACTTCCACCATGAGGAAACTAGTATCCATTTTCCAGAAGCGCTCGACCGTTCCCCAGGCGCCGCCGACCGCGTACGGGGCCCCTGGCACGCGGTGCCGCGACGCCCTGATGTCAGCTCGCCGAAGGAAGTGACAGCCTCATGTCCGCACCAGCGCCGTCCCCGGCGGCCATCGTCGACGCCGAGCCCCTGCCCCGGCAGGAGGAGGTCCTCACGGACGCGGCGCTCGCCTTCGTGGCCGAGCTGCACCGGCGGTTCACTCCGCGCCGCGACGAGCTGCTGGCCCGCCGCGCGGAGCGCCGTGCCGAGATCGCCCGCACCTCCA
Source organism: Streptomyces sp. NPDC028331 (assembly GCF_055565775.1). Taxonomy (NCBI): domain Bacteria; kingdom Bacillati; phylum Actinomycetota; class Actinomycetes; order Kitasatosporales; family Streptomycetaceae; genus Streptomyces; species Streptomyces sp. NPDC028331. The sequence goes on from NZ_JBVHTR010000031.1 coordinate 70,487, forward strand.
CGCTGGACTTCCTGCCCGAGACCGCCGCGATTCGCGCGGACGACACCTGGCGGGTGGCCCCGTCACCGGAGGCCCTCGACGACCGCCGGGTGGAGATCACCGGACCCACCGACCGCAAGATGACCATCAACGCCCTCAACTCGGGTGCCCGGGTGTGGCTCGCCGACTTCGAGGACGCCTCCGCTCCCACCTGGGAGAACGTGGTCCTCGGCCAGCTCAACCTGATCGACGCCTACACCCGGAACATCGACTTCACCGACCCGGCGACCGGCAAGTCGTACGCTCTGCGCCCGAACGAGGAGCTGGCGACGGTCGTCATGCGCCCGCGCGGCTGGCACCTGAACGAGCGTCACCTCCGGGTCGACGGGCAGCCGGTCCCCGGCGCCTTCGTCGACTTCGGCTTGTACTTCTTCCACAACGCCCGGCGTCTGCTCGACCTCGGCAAGGGGCCGTACTTCTACCTGCCGAAGACCGAGTCGCACCTGGAGGCCCGCCTCTGGAACGACGTCTTCGTCTTCGCCCAGGACCACCTCGGCATCCCGCAGGGCACCATCCGCGCCACGGTCCTGATCGAGACGATCACGGCGGCGTACGAGATGGAGGAGATCCTCTACGAACTGCGCGACCACGCCTCCGGGTTGAACGCGGGCCGCTGGGACTACCTGTTCTCCATCGTGAAGAACTTCCGCGACGGCGGGCCGAAGTTCGTCCTCCCGGACCGCAACGCGGTGACGATGACCGCCCCGTTCATGCGCGCGTACACCGAACTCCTCGTGCGCACCTGCCACAAGCGCGGCGCGCACGCGATCGGCGGCATGGCCGCGTTCATCCCCTCCCGCAGGGACCCGGAGGTCAACAAGGTCGCCTTCGAGAAGGTCCGCGCCGACAAGGACCGCGAGGCGAACGACGGCTTCGACGGCTCCTGGGTCGCCCACCCCGACCTGGTCCCGATCGCGATGGAGTCCTTCGACAAGGTCCTCGGCGACCGGCCGAACCAGAAGCACCGGCTGCGCGAGGACGTCGACGTCAAGGCGGCCGATCTGATCGCCGTCGACTCCCTCGACGCCAAGCCGACGTACGCGGGCCTGGTCAACGCCGTCCAGGTCGGCATCCGTTATATCGAGGCCTGGCTGCGCGGCCTCGGCGCGGTCGCCATCTTCAACCTGATGGAGGACGCCGCCACCGCGGAGATCTCCCGCTCGCAGATCTGGCAGTGGATCAACGCGGGTGTCGTCCTCGACAACGGCGAGCGGGTCACCGCCGACCTGGCCCGCGAGGTCGCCGCGGAGGAACTCGGGAACATCAGGGCGGAGCTCGGCGAGGAGGCGTTCGCGGCCGGCCGCTGGCAGCAGGCCCACGACCTGCTGCTGAAGGTCGCCTTGGACGAGGACTACGCGGACTTCCTGACGCTGCCCGCGTACGAGCAGCTCGAGGGCTGAGGTCTCACCTCTCCGAGTGGCCCAGGGGCTTCCCCGGGGCCACTCGGTCGCGTACGAGCTGCTTCACGGCGGTCGGCTCCGGGAACCCCTGCTCGCGCCGGTCCCACACCACCTCGTCGTTCACCCGGACGACGAACACACCGCCGGTACCGGGCTTGAGCGACAGCTCGGTCAGCTCCGACTCGAACGTGGTCAGCAGTTCCTGCGCCAGCCAGGCCGCCCGGGGCAGCCAGCGGCACCGGGTGCAGTACTCGATCTGGACGCGGTGGGTCATCCCAGATGCACCGACCAATCCTGTTCCGCGGCCGGTTGGCCGTGCAGGTCCGGGACCCGCTTGAGCCAGTCCGGCCGGCCTTGCCGTGTCCGCGCCGCGCGCCGGGCCTCCTCGGCGGCGCGCTCCTCCTGGGTGGGGAAGTCGGTGGGCAGCCACGTCTCCGACGCCTTGACCCGGGCCGAGAGGTAGTCCACATAGGCGTCACGGACGTCGCCGGGCGTGGCGAACCCCGGCTCGCCCGTCAGCCAGGCGTCCGGAACCTCCTCGGTGACCTCGCGCAGCAGTTCCTCGGTGACGAGCGGCGCGAGGGCGTCCTCGGCGGCCCGCATGTCCGGGGCGAAGTGGCCGAGGGCGTGGTGGCGGAAGTCGTAGGCCTTCTCGGGTGCGGAGGCGTCCCAGCGGTGGTGGAAGACGAGCGCGGCGCCGTGGTCGATCAGCCACAGTCGCGGGGGTGCGGTGCCGAACGTGGGCCAGACCATGAGGTTGGAGCTGTGCACCGTGCGGTCCACGTTCACGGTCAGGGCGTCGAGCCAGATGATCCGGCCGGCCTCCACCGGGTCGACGGGGAAGACCTGGGCGACCTCGGGGGTGAAGTCCCGGCCGCCCGGCAGGTAGTCCATGCCGAGGTTGAGGCCGGGGCTGGCGTTCAGCAGGTCGCGTACCTCCTGGTGCGGTTCCTGCGCGCCGAGCGCCGGGTCGAAGTGGGCGAGGACCAGTTCGGGTACGCGCAACCCGAGCCGGCGCCCCAGCTCCCCCACGATCACCTCGGCGACCAGGGCCTTGGTGCCCTGCGCGGAGCCCGTGAACTTCACGACGTAGGTGCCCAGGTCGTCGGCCTCGACGATTCCGGGGACGGAGCCGCCGGAGCGGAGGGGTTCGATGTAGCGGGTGGCGGCGACCTCTCTCAGCATCTTCAAAGGCCCCACAGCTCGATTGTCCTACATTTCATGGCACGCTCCAACGCGGTGGGAATCCGGGAACCTCCCCGCTCAGCCCTGGGGAGAATCCGGCGAGTTTCGGCCGGCCGGCATGCTCGTCTCCCGTTCTCCCCAGCAGTCCGACAATGACGCCGCGCCCCTTGCTTCCGGCCTCCCGCATGAAGTGAGCATAGTAACCAAGCGTGACAGCCGGGGAGGAATGCCCGAGCCATCGTGCGGGCGTCACGTCTTCACCGGTTCCGAAACGGATCACGGTCCCTTCGCGGTGCACGTACGCTCTGAATGCGCGCGGTCGACCGCGGCGCGCCGGGCCTGCGCTCGAGAGGTTGGACGAAGGGAGCGTTCCCCTGTGACGCCTGCTCACGAGGAAGAAGTCCTGGCCCGGATCGCCAAGGGGCTGGTCTACACCGAGTCGGAAGCCGCCTTCCAGGCCCCTCGGCGCCGCACCGAGCAGATCTTCGAGTACAACCACACGCCACCGGGCGAAACCGACAAGCGTCGATCGCTGCTCGTCGCGATCTTCGGCTCGGTCGGTGAACGCACGGTGCTGCTGCCGCCTTTCCACGCCGGGTTCGGCAGCAACGTCCACATCGGCGACGACTTCTTCGGGAACGTGAACCTCACGTTCGTCGACGATGTGGACATCCGCATAGGTGACGGTGTCATGATCGCCCCCAGCGTGACACTGACCACGACGGGACACCCAGTGCATCCCTCACGACGGGCTGACTTCGGACGGTTCTCGGAACCGATCGTGATCGAGGACAAGGTGTGGATCGGCAGCAACGCCGTGGTCCTGCCCGGCGTTCGCATCGGATACGGCTCGGTCATCGGCGCCGGCAGCGTCGTCAGTCGCAGCATTCCCCCGATGACCGTCGCGGTCGGAACCCCTTGCCGGGTGGTCCGCCCCATCACGGACGAGGACCTCACCACACGTACCGCCTGACATCAGGGCGTCGATGTGGAGGCCGCCGTCAGTAGCGGTAGTGGTCCGGCTTGTACGGGCCCTCCACCGGCACACCGATGTAGGCGGCCTGCTCCGGGCGGAGCTCGGTGAGCTTGACGCCGAGCGCGTCCAGGTGGAGGCGGGCGACCTTCTCGTCGAGGTGCTTGGGCAGCACGTACACGCCGATGGGGTAGGCGTCGCGCCTGGTGAACAGTTCGATCTGGGCGAGGGTCTGGTCCGCGAAGGAGTTGGACATCACGAACGACGGGTGTCCGGTGGCGTTGCCCAGGTTCAGCAGGCGGCCCTCGGAGAGCACGATGATCTTCTTGCCGTCGGGGAAGGTCCAGGTGTGGACCTGCGGCTTGATCTCGTCCTTGACGATGCCGGGGACCTTGGCGAGGCCGGCCATGTCGATCTCGTTGTCGAAGTGGCCGATGTTGCCGACGATCGCCTGGTGCTTCATCCTCGCCATGTCCGAAGCGAGGATGATGTCCTTGTTGCCGGTCGTGGTGACGAAGATGTCGGCGGTCTCGACGACCTCGTCCAGCGTGGTGACCTGGTAGCCGTCCATGGCGGCCTGCAGCGCGCAGATCGGGTCGATCTCGGTGACGATCACGCGGGCGCCCTGTCCGCGCAGGGACTCCGCGCAGCCCTTGCCCACGTCGCCGTAGCCGCAGACGACCGCGGTCTTGCCGCCGATCAGGGTGTCGGTGGCGCGGTTGATGCCGTCGATCAGGGAGTGGCGGCAGCCGTACTTGTTGTCGAACTTCGACTTGGTGACGGCGTCGTTGACGTTGATCGCCGGGAACAGGAGGGTGCCCTCGCGCTGCATCTCGTACAGGCGGTGGACACCGGTCGTGGTCTCCTCGGTCACGCCGCGGATCTCGGTGGCGACGGTGGTCCAGTCGAGGGTGCTCGCTTCCAGCAGGGCGCGCACGACGGCGAGTTCCTCGTTGTCGGCGGGCGGGAGTTCGCCGGTCTTCTGGTAGGCGACGCCCTGGTGGACCAGGAGGGTGGCGTCACCGCCGTCGTCCAGGATCATGTTCGGGCCCGCCCCACCGGGCCAGGTGAGGGCCTGCTCGGTGCACCACCAGTACTCCTCCATGGTCTCGCCCTTCCACGCGAAGACCGGGACACCGGCAGCGGCGATGGCGGCGGCCGCGTGGTCCTGGGTGGAGAAGATGTTGCAGGACGCCCAGCGGACCTGTGCGCCGAGCGCGACGAGAGTCTCGATGAGGACGGCGGTCTGGACGGTCATGTGCAGGGAGCCGGTGATGCGGGCGCCGGCCAGGGGCTGCGCCTCGGCGTACTCCTCGCGGATCGCCATCAGGCCGGGCATCTCGTGCTCGGCGAGGGTGATCTCCTTGCGGCCGAACTCGGCCAGCGAGAGGTCGGCGACCTTGAAATCCGTGAAGTCAGCGGTCGGCTGAGAGGACATACTCGGCACTCCTTGGAATCACGATGTTCTGGATGTTCAGAATGTTCTGGTGGATCTCGAGCGTCGCCAGGGACCTGTTGAGCGTGATGTAGTGCAGCCCGGGAGCGCCTTCGGCGAGCAGTCGGTCGGCCATGGCGGTGGCGTGGTCGACACCGATGCGGTGCCCGGCGGCCGGATCGTCACGGGCCGCCTCCAGGCGGTGGGCCAGCTCTTCCGGGAAGGTCGCGCCGCTGAGTTCGGCGAAGCGGCTGATCTGGCGGACGTCGGTGGCGGGCATGATCTCGGGGATGATCGGGGTGTCGCAGCCCGCCGCGGCGACCCGGTCCCGCAGCCGCAGGTAGTCCTCGACGCGGAAGAACATCTGGGTGATGGCGTAGTCCGCGCCTGCGCGGCACTTGGCGACGAAGTGCTCGATGTCGCTGTCCCAGTCGGGCGAGCGCGGGTGGCGTTCGGGGAAGGCCGCCACGCCGATGCCGAAGTCGCCCAGCTCCCTGATGAGGGAGACCAGTTCATGGGCGTGGGTGAAGCCCTCCGGATGAGCGGTCCAGGGGGCGTTCGGGTCGCCGGGCGGATCGCCGCGCAGGGCGAGCACGTCGTGGACGCCCGCATCCGCGTACTGACCGATGATGTGCCTCAGTTCGGCCACCGAGTGACCGACGGCGGTGAGGTGGGCGACGGGCCGCAACGTGGTCTCCGTCGCGATGCGCTTGGTCACCTCGACCGTACGGTCACGTGAGGAGCCGCCCGCGCCGTAGGTGACGGACACGAAGGTGGGCGACATGGCCTCGATCCGGCGGATCGCGTTCCACAGGGTGCGGGCGCCCGCCTCGGTCTTCGGGGGGAAGAACTCGAACGAGAAGGACCGGGTGCCGGTCGCGAGGATGTCGCGCAACGTGGTCATGTGCGGCCTCCCGCGTTGAAATAGCCCGCCTCGGGGTGGTGGACGACCAGGGCGTCGGTGGACTGCTCGGGGTGGAGCTGGAACTCCTCGGAGAGGTGGACGCCGATCCGCTCCGGCTGAAGGAGCTCGGCGATCTTGGCGCGGTCCGCCAGGTCGGGGCAGGCCGGGTAGCCCAGCGAGTAGCGGCAGCCCTGGTACTCGGTGCGGAACATGCCGTCCATGGACTGCGGGTCGGCGGCGGAGATGCCGAGCTGCTCACGCACGCGGGCGTGCCAGTACTCGGCCAGCGCCTCCGCCAACTGGACGGACAGGCCGTGCAGTTCGAGGTAGTCGCGGTAGGAGTTCGACTCGAACAGCCGCGCGGTCTCCTCGCCGATCCTCGAGCCGACGGTGACGACCTGGAGGCCGACGACGTCCGTCTCGCCCGACTCCTCCGGGCGGAAGAAGTCGGCCAGGCACAGGCGCCGGCCTCGCGACTGGCGGGGGAAGGTGAAGCGGGTGCGTTCGGAGCCGTTCTCGTCCAGGATGATCAGGTCGTCGCCCTTGGACACGCACGGGAAGTAGCCGTGCACGACGGAGGCTTCCAGGAGATGGGCGGCCTGCAGGTGGTTCAGCCAGCCGCGCAGGCGGGGCCGGCCCTCGGTCTCGACCAGTTCCTCGTATGTCGGTCCCTCGCCGGTGCGGGCCTGCTTCAGCCCCCACTGGCCCTTGAACAGGGCGTCTTCGTCGAGCCAGCCCGCGTACTCCTTGAGCTGGATGCCCTTGACGACACGGGTGCCCCAGAACGGCGGCTTCGGCAGCGGGTTGTCGATGGCCACGTCCGAACGGACCGCTCCGGCCGGCTCCTCGGTCCCCAGCGGCGCCGCGGCCCTCCTGGCGACGCGGCGTTGTCTGAGTTCCGGCAGCTTGGCCCCGGGCACACCTCTCTTGACCGCGATCAGGGCGTCCATCAGGCGCAGGCCTTCGAACGCGTCGCGGGCGTAGCGGACCTCGCCCTCGTAGATCTCGTGCAGGTCCTGCTCGACATACGCGCGCGTCAGGGCGGCGCCGCCGAGGATCACCGGGTATTTCGCGGCCAGACCGCGCTGGTTGAGCTCCTCCAGGTTCTCCTTCATGATCACCGTGGACTTCACCAGCAGCCCGGACATGCCGATCACATCCGCACGATGCTCCTCGGCAGCCTCCAGGATCGCCGACACCGGCTGCTTGATACCGAGATTGACCACGTTGTAGCCGTTGTTCGACAGGATGATGTCCACCAGGTTCTTACCGATGTCGTGCACATCCCCACGCACGGTGGCCAGCACGATCGTGCCCTTGCCCTCGGCATCCGACTTCTCCATGTGCGGCTCCAGATAGGCGACCGCGGACTTCATCACCTCCGCGGACTGCAGCACGAACGGCAACTGCATCTGACCGGAGCCGAACAGTTCGCCGACGACCTTCATGCCGTCCAGCAGGGTCTCGTTGACGATGTCGAGGGCCGGGCGCTCCTGAAGAGCCTCGTCCAGGTCGGCTTCGAGGCCGTTGCGCTCACCGTCGATGATCCGCCGCTTCAGCCGCTCCTCCAGCGGCAGCGCGGCCAGCTCCTCGGCCTTGCCCGCCTTCAGGGACTTGGCGGTGGCGCCCTCGAACAGCGCCATCAGCTTCTGCAGCGGGTCGTAGCCCTCACCACGCCGGTCATAGATCAGATCCAGGGCCGTGGCCACCTGCTCCTCGTCGAAACGAGCGATCGGCAGGATCTTCGAGGCGTGCACGATCGCCGAGTCCAGCCCCGCCTTCACACACTCGTCCAGGAACACCGAGTTCAGCAGGATACGGGCGGCCGGATTGAGACCGAAGGAGATGTTCGACAGGCCCAGCGTGGTCTGCACCGCCGGGTGACGCCTCTTCAGCTCCCGGATCGCCTCGATCGTCGCGATCCCGTCCTTGCGGGACTCCTCCTGCCCGGTGCAGATCGTGAACGTCAGACAGTCGATGAGGATGTCCTCCTCACGAATACCCCAGTTCCCGGTCAGATCGGCGATCAGCCGCTCGGCGATCTCCACCTTCTTCTCAGCCGTGCGGGCCTGGCCCTCCTCATCGATCGTCAACGCGATCAACGCAGCCCCGTGCTCCCGCGCAAGCTCCGTCACCCGCACGAAACGCGACTGGGGCCCGTCACCGTCCTCGTAGTTCACCGAGTTGATCACCGCCCGGCCGCCCAGCTTCTCCAGCCCGGCCCGCAACACCTCCACCTCGGTGGAGTCCAGCACGATCGGCAGCGTGGAAGCGGTCGCGAACCGGCCGGCCAGCTCCTCCATGTCCGCCACACCGTCCCGGCCCACATAGTCCACACACAGGTCGAGCATGTGCGCGCCCTCACGGATCTGCTCCCGGGCCATCTCCACACAGTCGTCCCAGCGGCCCTCCAGCATGGCCTGACGGAACTTCTTCGACCCGTTCGCGTTCGTCCGCTCACCGATCGCCAGGTACGAGGTGTCCTGCCGAAACGGCACCGCTTGGTACAACGACGCCGCACCCGGCTCCGGACGCGGATCCCGCACCGGCGGAGTCATCCCCCGCACCCGCTCCACGACCTGCCGCAGATGCTCCGGCGTCGTACCACAACAGCCACCCACCAGCGACACCCCGTACTCCCGTACGAACGCCTCCTGGGCGTCCGCCAGTTCGGCAGGGGTCAGCGGGTAGTGGGCGCCGTCCTTGCCCAGGACCGGCAGGCCCGCGTTCGGCATGCACGACAGCCGCACGCGGGCGTGCCGGGCGAGGTGGCGCAGGTGCTCGCTCATCTCCGCCGGGCCTGTGGCGCAGTTCAGGCCGATCACGTCGATGCCCAGCGGCTCCAGCGCCGTCAGGGCCGCGCCGATCTCCGAGCCGAGCAGCATCGTGCCCGTCGTCTCCACCGTCACGGAGCAGATCAGCGGCAGGTCCGCGCCCGCCGCCCGCAGGGCCCGGCGCGCGCCCAGCAGCGCCGACTTGGTCTGCAGCAGGTCCTGGGAGGTCTCCACCAGCAGCGCGTCCGCGCCGCCCGCGATCAGGCCCTCCGCGTTGCGCTGATAGGCGTCGCGCAGCACCGTGTAGGGGGCGTGGCCCAGGGTCGGGAGCTTGGTGCCCGGGCCCATGGAGCCCAGCACCCAGCGCTGCCGGCCGGTCCGCCGCGTGTAGGAGTCGGCGACCTCGCGGGCGATCCGCGCGCCCGCCTCGGACAACTCGAAGATCTGCTCGGAGATGTCGTACTCCCCCAGTGCCGCATGGTTCGCACCGAAGGTGTTGGTCTCGACGCAGTCGACACCCGCCTCGAAGTACGCCTCGTGGACCGAGCGCACGATGTCCGGGCGCGTGACGTTCAGGATCTCGTTGCAGCCCTCCAGTTGCCGGAAGTCGTCGAGGCTGGGGTCCTGCGCCTGGAGCATGGTGCCCATCGCGCCGTCGGCCACCACGACACGGGTGGCGAGTGCTTCGCGGAGGTCTGCGCTGCGGGAGTCTGTCATGGGGTGCCGTCCAGGGCCGGGAGGAGTTCTCGGGCCGCGGCCTCGCCATAGGCGCGCGCGGCGGTCGTCAGGATGTGCGAACGGTCGATGCGGTAGGCCTGGGAGCCGACCGTCGACAGGGCCGTCGACGCCACCACGCAGCCCAGGCGGGCCGCGGCGGCAGTCGGCAGTCGGTGGCTGAGGGCGGCGAGGAAGCCCGCCCGGAAGGCGTCGCCCACGCCGGTCGGGTCGGTGATCGGCACCTCGGGTACGGCCGCGACGTCCACCGGGGGCAGGCCCGCGCGGTCGACGCGCACGCCCTCGCCGCCCAGGGTGGTGATCCAGGCCCCGACGCGTTCGAGGACGTCGTCGCGGTCCCAGCCGGTGCGTTCGAGGAGCAGGGCCGCTTCGTACTCGTTGGTGAACAGCCAGCGGGCACCGCTCACCAGGTCCCGCACCTGCGGGCCGTCGAGGCGGGCGAGTTGCTGGGAGGGGTCGGCGGCGAAGGGCAGGCCGAGGTCCCGGCACTCGCGGGTGTGGCGCAGCATCGCCGCCGGGTCGTTCGGGCCGACCAGGACCAGGTCGGGGCGCGCCCGCCCGCCCAGCACCCGCCCCAGGTCGATGTCGCGGGCCTCCTGCATGGCGCCCGCGTAGAACGAGGCGATCTGGTTGGCGTCCTCGTCGGTGATGCACATGAAGCGTGCGGTTGCCCGCTCGGCGGAGACCTGGACGGCGCTCGTGTCGACACCGTGCTCCTTGAGCCACACCTCGTACTCCGCGAAGTCGCTGCCCACCGCCCCGACCAGAAGGGGGGCGAGGCCCAGGCTGCCGAGGCCGAAGGCGATGTTGGCCGCGACTCCCCCTCGGCGGACCTCGAGGGCGTCCACCAGGAAGGAGAGGGAGACGCGGGCGAGCTGGTCGGGGAGGAGCTGGTCCGCGAACCGGCCGGGGAAGACCATCAGATGGTCGGTGGCGATGGATCCTGTCACCGCGATACGCACATCAACTCCTGCACTCCTGTCGGGTGGCCGGCGCGGTCGGGTCGCCGGCCGGCTGCGTGGGGCCGTTCCAGAGGTCGGGTTCCTGCGGCTTGCCGGGTCAGATTCCCGCGGCGGTCCTGAGCGCCTCGGCCCGGTCGGTGCGCTCCCAGGTGAAGTCGGGCAGCTCACGGCCGAAGTGGCCGTAGGCGGCCGTCTGGGAGTAGATCGGCCGCAGCAGGTCCAGGTCGCGGATGATCGCAGCCGGACGCAGGTCGAAGACCTCGGCGATGGCCCGCTCGATGCGCTCCTGGGCGACGGTGCCGGTGCCGAAGGTCTCCACGAACAGGCCCACCGGCTCGGCCTTGCCGATCGCGTACGCGACCTGCACCTCGCAGCGGGCGGCGAAGCCCGCGGCGACCACGTTCTTGGCGACCCACCGCATCGCGTAGGCGGCCGAGCGGTCGACCTTGGACGGGTCCTTGCCGGAGAAGGCGCCGCCGCCGTGCCGGGCGTATCCCCCGTACGTGTCGATGATGATCTTCCGGCCGGTGAGTCCGGCGTCGCCCATCGGGCCGCCGATCTCGAAGCGGCCGGTGGGGTTGACCAGCAGCCGGTATCCCTCGGTCTCCAGCTTGATGTCGTCCTCTGCGAGCCGGTCCAGGACGTGTTCGACGACGTGCGTACGGATGTCGGGGGCCAGCAGCCCGTCCAGGTCGATGCCCGGGGCGTGCTGGGAGGAGACGACGACGGTGTCCAGGCGGACCGGCCGGCTGCCCAGGTACTCGATGGTGACCTGCGTCTTGCCGTCGGGGCGCAGGTAGGGGACCGTGCCGTCCTTGCGGACCTCGGCCAGGCGACGGGACAGGCGGTGCGCCAGCTCGATCGGCAACGGCATCAGGGTGGGCGTCTCGTCGGTGGCGTAGCCGAACATCAGGCCCTGGTCACCGGCGCCCTGGCGGTCCAGCTCGTCCACCTCCGCACCCGCGGCGGCACCCCCGACCCGGGCCTCGTAGGCCGCGTCCACGCCCTGCGCGATGTCCGGGGACTGGGTGCCGATGGACACCGACACACCGCACGAGGCGCCGTCGAAGCCCTTGGCCGAGGAGTCGTAGCCGATCTGCAGGATCTTCTCGCGGACGAGCGTGGCGATGTCGGCGTACCCGGCCGTCGTCACCTCACCGGCGATGTGCACCTGACCGGTGGTGATCAGGGTTTCCACGGCGACGCGCGAGGACGGGTCCTGGCGCAGCAGTTCGTCGAGGACGGCGTCGCTGATCTGGTCGGCGATCTTGTCGGGGTGGCCCTCGGTCACGGACTCCGAGGTGAACAGGCGGCGGGACATGTCTCTCCTGGGAAGTGAGTGGTGACAACGGTCGGTGTGCGGGGCGGTCCACGGGCCGGGTGGGTGCCGGGGCGTCCCGCGGGCGGCTCAGTCGGTGCCGCGGTAGATCCACGGGTCGGGCGCTTCGCGCTCCTCCCCCGCCAGCAGCGCGGGCCATACGGCGGCGGGCGCGGGCCGTACGACGGCGGGCGCGGGTTCGTCCGGGGCGTCGTGGTCGGTGGCCAGGCCCGGCTCAAGGGTGTCGATGCTCATCTCTGCCTGTCTTTCGGTGGCGTGTGTCTCCGATCGGATCAGCGGTGCCTTCGGGCGGCCGGGAACGGCGGGTGGGTCAGCGGTGCCGTCCGGCCGTCGGGAACGGCTGGTGGGTCGGCGGCTGGTGGGTCGGCGGCTGGTCGCGGCGGCTCACAGGGCGGCGGCCGGCCGGCTCACGGGGCGTGGGCTCCGCCGGGCGGGTGCCGCGTCCTCGGCGAGGAGGCAGTCCTCCAGAAAGCCGAGGGCCTTGAGGTGGTAGGCGCGGGCTGCCCAGCCGAGGCTGAGGTTGTGCCCGGCGTCCGGCTGGTGGTCGACCACGACCTTCGGTGCGGCCAGCGGTCGCCGCAGGGCGGCCACGGCCGCATCGTCGAACAGCCACCACTGCTCCTGCTCGGCGAAGGTGAAACGGACCGGTATGCGCACCTTACGGGCGATGCGCGGGTACATCCGGGGCCACAACGGCCCCTCGCGCGCCTCCAGTTCGGGTACCGGTGACACCAGGTGCCGCCCCTGCCGGAAGGCGTCCGGCGGGTAGAGGCGCAGTGAGCCCCAGTGTCGGCGCCAGTCACCGTGCCCGTTCTGTCCGGGCAGTTGGTGCGTGCGCACGGCGAGTCGGCTGCCGAGGCCGGAGATGTCCAGGCCGAGCAGGGTACGGCCGCGCTCCTCGGCTGCCGCGGCCAGGGCGAGTTTGCCGCCGTTGGAGTGGGCCACGAGGAACAGCCCGGCGCCGGTGTCATGGGTGGCCGCGAAGGAGGCGAGCGCGTCGTGCAGTGTCGCCGCCTGTTCCGCCAGGGTCTGCCCGCGTGGCAGCCAGGGGGCCGAACTGCCGTATCCGGGGCGGTCGACGGCCAGGACGGTGTATCCGAGGTCGGCGCCGAGAGTGAGCAGGGAGAGGCCGGGGCGGACCCGGCTGTCGAAGTATCCCGCCCGCATGCCGCCGCCGTGGACGGCGACCACGACGGCCCTCGGGGGCCCCGGCCATGCTTCGGCGATCAGGCCGGACAGCGGAATCCCGCCGGCGTCGAGGGTGATCTCACGGGTCGGGGAGGCAGCGGTGTTCAACGGCTGTGACATGTGATCATCGATGCTTCGCTCCGGATGCCCACGTCAGCGGCGCATGTCGTCGCGCCAACTGCGTGGCGTGCCGGGTCCGGAGCGGCGTTCGAGCCGGCGCCAGCCCGCTGTGCGGCGGCCTGCCTGCTGCACGTCGTCGTCCGATTCCGCGCAGGCGGCCGCGCGGGCGAGCAGCACCGAGGTGAGCGCCGCCAGTTCGCACGCGTCGGGGTTGCCCTTCTCGATGCGCAGCAAGGTCTCGGGACCGGCCGGGGCGGCAGGGGTGGCCGGCGCGTCCGTGGAAAGTGGCATGACGTCGTCTCCATGGGTGGGGTGGGACGGAAAACACGAACGCCGCGCGAACTCGCCGGTCCAAGGCGGGGGATTCCAGAAGGACCGTCGAATTCGCGCGGCGGGCTGGGTGTCGCGGCAGGTCAGGCGGCGGTGGGACCGAACTGGCCGACGAAGCGGCCGGTGAACAGATCCGCACCCTTGAACTCGGAGACCATCGAGGCCGGGGCGACGAACGGGCCGTCGGGCGAAGGAAGCTGTCCGACACCGCCCTTCGGGCCGAGCGGGAGCAGGATCATCGGGAAGCCCAGCGGCTGGTAGGTGGCCGTCGGCTGCTCGCCCTTGAGCTGGGCGGCGATGTTCTTGGCGACGACCTCGGCGTGCTGCATCGCGAAGCCGGCCATCTTGGCCTCGGCGACATCGGTGAGGTCACCGATCGCGTAGACGTGGTCGTGGCCCTTGACGTTGAGGGTCTCGGTCACGGGGACCTGGCCCTGCGGGGTGAGGGTGGTGAGCTTGCCGTCGGCGAGGTAGCCGCTGTTGATGGTGGTGCCGTAGGCGCGGTACCAGACGTCGGCGGTGATCTCGTCGCCGTCGGTGGTGGTGACGGTGAAGGTGCCGGCACGGCCGGACTCGACGCCCGGCTGCGCCGCCAGGCCGGTGCCGAGGCGCACCTCGACGCCCAGCGCGTCGAGCTGGCCGCGCAGGTCCTCGACCACCTCGGGCTTGAAGCCGGGGAGCAGCTCCTCGGCCGGGTCGACGATGGTCACGCGCTTGTCCGGCCAGATCTCCTTGATCTCTCCGGCGAGCTCGAGGCCGACCGGGCCGGCGCCCAGGATGAGGACCCTGTCGGCCTGCAGCAGTTCCTTGTGCGACCGGCGGAAGTCCTCCAGCGCCTCGGCGACGGTGTCCGCGGCGGGGTTGGCCGGGTAGGCGTAGCTGGAGCCGGTGGCCAGGACCACGTAGTCCGCCGCGACGTGCTCGCCCGAGGACAGCGTGACACCGGTGGGGTCGACCGAGACGGCGCGGTCGCGGATCACCTTGCCCTGCGTGAGCAGCGTCTTGAAGGGGTAGAACATGTTGCCCGCCCACTCGGGCTGGGCCAGCGCGCGCAGGGACCCGGCCACGTTGACGAACGCGTCACGGGGGTCGATGAGGACGACGTCGGCCTCGGACTCCAGCGCCTTGGCGACCGCGGCGCCCCCGTAGCCTCCGCCGACAACGGCGACTGTACGACTCATGATTCACGCTCCAGAGACCAAGAAAATCACTTCGGTTTCGAGTTCAGAACCTAACTGATTCGCAGTACGAACCACAACCAATAAGACCCACAAGAACTACAGATGTTGGTTAAGCGACTACAGGAATACGTCAACCGACTTCCAGAAGTTCTTGCTGCGAACTTTCCCCGTTTCCGTGGTACGCTGCCCGCGTGGCTGAGCGTGAAGACGGCGACATGGGACTGGTGGCCGCACTGGTGCGGTCCTCGTTCCTGGTGAATGCCGTGTATGCCCAGGCGGGCCGGGAGCACGGCCTCACGCCGCAGCAGGGTCAACTGCTGTGCGTGTTGATGGCCCAGCCGTACGGCATGGGCGAGTTGTGCGCGATGCTGGGCCTGGCCAAGTCGAGCCTCACCGGTCTGGTGGACCGCACGGAGAACAACGGGCTGGTTCGACGGGAGGCGGACCCGCGGGACAGCCGTGCGGTGCGGGTGGCGCTCACCGCGCGGGGCGCGCGGCTCGCCGACCACTTCTACACCGAGGCCTGCCGCCGGATCGAGGAACTGCCGGCCGCCCTCGACGAGGCGGAACGCGACACGCTCGCCGGGCTGCTCGGCCGTGTCGTGCTGGACAACAAGGTTCCCGTGGTCTTCCTGGAACCGGACTCCGGGAACGCCGCCCGCGGTTGAGCCCCTGTGCTCCGAGTTCCCCGATGAGGACCGGGCCTTCTCCGGCACGGACGAGGCGTCAGGAGGCGACCAGCCGCTGCGTGTAGGCCAGTGCCGCCGCCTCGAACTGGAGGGCGGCGTGCGAGCCCGCCGCGTGGACGTCCCGCCAGATGCGCTGCATCCCGTGTGACGTCGCCTGCCCCCGGGTCCCGGTCACGTGGAAGAGCCGGTCCACCGCCCCGACGAGGAGCTCCACCGCGAGTGTGCTGTCGCGATGGCTGCGTGCGGCCACCCCGTCCTCCCCGAGCCGGCCCTGATCGGCGGTCTCGGCGACCCGTGACAGCAGCAGGCCCGCCGCGTCGATCTCGCCCGCCGCGCGGGCGAACGCGATCCGGCTCGACTCCCGTGCCACCGCGCGTGCCCCGCTCGGCTGGTGGGCGAGGTGCCGCTCGACCAGGCGCAGGGCGCCGCGGGCCGCGCCGAGGATCGGTGCCGCGAAGGTGAGCCCGTTCACCGCGAACAGCGGGGCGGAATGCACCGTGGAGCGGGAACCGGGCAGGTTTCCCCGCCGCATGTCGTCCCAGAGGAACGACCGGTGCTCCGGCACGAACGCCCGGTCCACGACGAGGGTGTGGCTGCCCGTGGCACGCATGCCGAGGGTCGACCAGGTCTCCTGGTGGGTGAACGAGTCCTTGGGAACGGCGAACACCCGGATGGAGCGGTCGCCCTCGCGCGGGGGCGCCGAGCTGAGCAGCGCCCAGTCGGCGAACTCGACGCCGCTGACGTAGAGCCACGTCCCGGACAGCGTCCAGCCGCCGTCCACCGGTTCCGCCTCGACCCCGGCCGCGACCATCGAGCTGACCAGGCGCGTGTCCGGCCCCTTGGCCCAGACGTCCTGCCGTCCCTCCTCCGGCAGGTAGGCGCTGAAGCGCCCGTTGTACGCCCACAGCGAGGCGATCCAGGCGGCGGACGTGCATCCTTCGCCGATCGCGGCGACGGCCCTGGTCACCTCGTCGAACGTGGCCCCGGTGCCGCCCTGGCCCACCGGCGCGAAGCCGCCGGGGAAACCGGCCGCGGCCAGCGTCCGGACGGTATCGGCGGCGAGCTTCCCGGTCGCGTCCGCGTCCGTGGCGTGCCGGCCGGCCGTCTCTGCCGCGGTCCGGAGCGTGGTCGCGTCCGGCCAGGTCCCGTGGTCGTTCACGACCGCTCCCGGATGTACTCGATCTCGCTGAAGTACAGCTCGACCTCGACGGACAGGTCGTCGAGCGGCGAAGGAGCCTTCGGCCTGCTCATGAAGGCGTGGAAGCGCTCCTCGTCCTCCCACTGGGCGTACTTGATCACGTGCTCGCCGGACAGGCCCCGGTGCACGGCGTGGGACACGTAGCCCGGTGTCCCGGCCAGTTCCGGGGGATCGTAGGTCATCTCCTTGAGCACCTCGGCCTGGTCCTCCGGAGCCGACTTGACGACGATCACCACGGTGTACCAGGGCTTGTCGAGCGAGATGCGGGGCGCCGGGTCCCAGGTGTGGACCACCTCGCAGGCGATGCTGTCCAGCCGGGAGACGGTGAGGGCGCTGCCGAGCCGGCCACGGGTGCCCTGCTCGCTCATGAAGGCGTCGTACGCCGCCCTGCTCTCCCACTGCGCGTAGTTGATCACCGAGGTGCCGTCGAGGCCCCGGTGGAAGTTGCCCGAGACCAGGCCCGGCTGGACGTTCGCGGGCGGCAGGCTGCGCCACTGGTCGAACAGCAGCTTCTGCCCCTCGGGCCCGTCCGTGTGAAAGATGTTGAACAGCGTGAAGTAGCCGTCCTCCACCCTGATGGAACTCATGTGCTCTCCCTAGTCGAGCGCCGTGGGTGTGTGCCGGGAACGCGAGTGACGGGAACCGGGGTGCGTGGACGCCAGGCGGTCCCCGCGGCCGAAGAACTTGTGGCGCAGCGTGCCGTCGGAGTACTTCTTCTTGTAGGCGCCGCGGCGCTGGAGTTCGGGCACGATCAGGTCGGCGAAGTCCTCGTAGGTCGAGGGCGTGACGACGTGGCCGAGGTTCAGGCCGTCCGCGCCGGTCTCCTCGATCCACTGCTGGATCTCGTCCGCGACCTTCGCCGGCGAGCCGACGATCACCGGCGGATGGCCGAGCGCGAGCCGCTCCAGAAGGTCGCGTACCTTCCAGTCGCCCTGGCCGAGGGTTTCCGCGATGGACTGCACGGCGTGGTTCGGCACGACGCGCACCGGGTCGTCCAGGCCGTAGGGGGACAGGTCGAAGCCCAGCCAGCCGGAGAACAGCGCGAGCATGCCCTTGGGGTCGATGTAGCTCCGGTAGACGTCGTACTTGGCCCTGGCCTCGGCATCGGTCTCGCCGGTGATGACGGTACAGCCGCTGAACACCTTGATGTCGTGCGGATCCCGGCCTGCCGCAGCCGCGCGGGCACGCAGGTCGTCGACCTGCTTGCGCAGCATCGACGCCTCCGGCGCCACCGCGAACACGGCCTCGGAGTGCAGCGCGGCGAAGTCCTTGCCCCGGTGGGACGTGCCGGCCTGGAACAGGAGGGGGGTGCGCTGCGGGGACGGCTCGCACAGGTGGATTCCCGGCACCTTGAAGTGGCGTCCGTCATGGCCGATCGGGTGGATCTTCGCGGGGTCCGCGTAGCCGTCGTCCGCCCGGACGGCGTCGTCCTCCCAGGAACCCTCCCACAGCTTGTACACGACCTGGAGGTACTCGTCCGCGATGTCGTACCGCTCGTCGTGCCCGGTCTGGCGGTCTAGCCCGAGGTTGCGGGCGGCGCTGTCCAGGTAGGAGGTGACGATGTTCCAGGCGACCCGGCCGCCGGTGAGATGGTCCAGTGTCGACATCCGGCGGGCGAACGGGTACGGGTGCTCGTACGAGGTCGACGAGGTGACCGCGACACCCAGATGCTCCGTGACGTGCGCGATCGCGGAGACCAGCATCATGGGGTCGTTGACCGGGACCTGGGCGCCGCCGCGCAGCGCCGCGTCGGGCGTGCCCGCGTACACGTCGTACACGCCGAGGACGTCCGCGATGAAAAGACCGTCGAACAGCCCGCGTTCGAGGGTCCTGGCGAGATCGGTCCAGTACGTCAGGTCCTTGTACCTGCGGCCCTGGCTGTCCGGGTGGCGCCAGGTTCCCGGTGACAGATGGGTCGGGGTGTTCATGTCGAAGGCCGTGACGAGGATCTGCTTGTCCATGACGCTTCCCCTCAGGCGGCGTACGGGCGCCGGGTGCGGGCGTCCCTGAGCGCGGCCGCCCACCAATGGAGCTTCTCGAGCATGACCTTCGCGGGGACCGCGGCGTCCGGCGCGCGGAGCGAACCGTCCTCACCGATGTACTGCCACACGCCGTGGAAGCTCACCGTGTCCCGGATCGTGGTCGCGTGCAGCTCGGCGAACACCTGGCGGAGCTGCTCCACGGCCCGCAGGCCGCCGGAGAGCCCGCCGTAGGAGACGAAGCCGATCGGCTTGGCCTGCCACTGGGTGCGGTGCCAGTCGATCAGGTTCTTCATCGGGGCGGTGAAGCTGTGGTTGTACTCCGGAGTGATCACGACGAACGCGTCCGCGGCCCCGAGGCGTCCGCCGACGCCGGCGAGCACCTCGGCCGATGCGCCACTGGAGTCCTGCGTCAGGGACAGCGGCAGTTCCACCTCGGCCAGGTCCATGACGTCGACGTCGTACATCGCACAGGACTCGGCCTCCTCGACGAACCAGCGCGCGACGGCCGGGCCGGTGCGTCCCTCCCGGGAGGAACCGATGATCACGGCCAGCCGCAGTTTTTCCTCGGACATGACTTTCCTTCCTGTGGAGAAGCGACAGACGGGTGCGGGGCGCGTCGCACGCGCCCCGCACCCGCGGTGACGGTCGGCCCGGTCAGGTGTCAGGGGCGGCCACCGCTGCGGATCGCGCGCATCTGTGCCACCCACTTGTCGGCGTCGTCGGCGCGCAGGCGGAAGGAGTCGGCCGATCCCTTGTGCGTGAAGATGTGCATCCGGTTCTCCTCGATGCCGGCGAGGGCGGCCTGCGCCACCTGCTCGGGCTCCAGCACCTCGGAGTTCTCCTTCAGCAGGGCGAGCTGCTCGTTGCTGCTGACGCTGGCGGCCAGCATCGGGGTGTTGACCGCCTGGGGCAGCAGACAGGAGACGCCGATGCCCCGGTCCCCGTACTCGACGGCGAGGTACTCGGCGAACGCCACAGCGCCCTGCTTGGCGACCGCGTAGGGCGCCGCACCGAACGCGGTGAGGACTCCGCAGGCGGCGATCGTCTGCAGCAGATGGCCGCGGCCGGCCTCCAGCATCGCCGGGAGCACCGCACGCGCTGCGTACACGTGCGACATCATGTTGACGATCATCGCGCGCTTCCAGTCCTCGTCCGGCGCGTCGAAGCTGCCCGTCACGGTGAGGCCCGCGTTCGAGACGAAGATGTCGACCTCGCCGAACCGCTCCCGGGCGCGCGCGACGAGTGCCTGCACGGACGCCTCGTCGCCGACGTCGGCCTGCACCGCCAGCGCGCCCGCGCCGATCCCGGCGGCCACCTTCTCGGCGCCCTCGGCGTCGATGTCGGACACGACGACCCCGCGGGCGCCGGCGAGACTGAGCTGTTCCGCGATCGCCTTGCCGATGCCGCTCGCGGCTCCGGTGACCACCGCGACACTGCCTTGTATCTTCATGTCACAGGCTCCCGAACGGGTTGGTGATGATGTAGCGCCACTCGCCCCTGGCGTTCTTCTTCAGGACGTCGAGCCCGCGCCCGGTGCCGGTCATCTCGGGAGCTCCCGGCACCTCGATGCTCCAGTCGACGACGAGCGCGGCGGTGTCGCCGACGATGTAGCTCTCGCTGACCTTGGCCGACAGCTTCGGCTCCCGCTTGAGGAACTCGGCGACGGCCTCCCGGTGTTCGGCGCCGCTGACCGCCTTGCCGGGCTCCCAGACCGCCGCGGCATCCGGCGCGTACACCGCCATGATCGCGTCGACGTCACGCGCGGCGTAGGCGTCCAGGTACCGCTGGTTCATCTCCGCCGGGTCGGCGGGCTCGGTGGGCTCGGCGGGCTCGGGAGAGGGGCCGGTGAGGTGCAACTGGCGCACCTCCAGCTCCTTCTGCAGGTACTCCGCCCGGCCGGCCAGGAACTCCTTCATGTACGGCTGGGCGAGGTGGCGGGCCAGGTCCTTGCGGGTCGCCCAGATCTCGTAGAAGACGAAGAGGTGCGGGTCGTTCGCGTCCTGGTTGATCCAGCTACCCAGGCAGCCCTCCTCGGTCCGCGACCGTTCGGCGAAGTCGACGAGGAGCGCACCCAGCTCCGCCGCCTTCTCCGGCTTGGCGTGGGCGAAACCCACCGCCGACTGCATCTCGTTCTGCATGCGGGGCTCCTCAGCCGAGTAGGGTGCCGCCGGTGGCGTCGATGAACGCGCCCGTGATCCACCGGGCCTCGTCGGAAGCGACGAACGCGACGATGTCGGCGACCTCGGAGACCTCGCCGACCCGGTTGAACACCGACAGGGCGGCCATCTGCTGGACCGCCTCGGGGTCGTCGAACACGGGGTCGCCGTTGTTCGTGATGCCGGGGGCCACGGTGTTGATGGTGATGTTCCGGGGCGCGAGGACCGGGGCCATGTGCAGCGTGATCTGCTCCAGGGCGGCCTTGCTCATCGCGTAGGCGATCTGGATCGGGAAGGCGGAGTGCGTGACCCCGGACGAGACGTTGACGATGTGGCCGCCGTCGGGGATCAGCTCCAGCGCCTTCTGGATGAGCAGGAACGGCGCCTTGGCGTTGATGTTGTAGCAGTTGTCGAGGATCTCCTCGGTGACCGAGCTCGGACCTGCACCCGCGAATCCGGTGGCGGCGGCGTTGTTCACCAGGATGTCCAGCGTCGCGGCGCCGGTGTGCTCGACCAGGCCGGCCTCCACACCGGCCAGCAACTGCTCCACCGCGCCGGGCGTACCGAGCTGTGCCTGCACGGTGAAGGCACGGCCGCCCGCCTCCTCGATGAGGGCCACCGTCTCCTTCGCCGCGGTCTCGTTGTTCGAGTAGTTCACGGCGACGACGGCACCGTCCTGTGCCAGGCGCAGCGCGATGCCGCGCCCGATGCCCCGGCTGGCGCCGGTGACGAGCGCCGTCTTGTTCTTCAGCCTGCTCATGGATGACCCTTCGGGATCTGGGAATGCGGAATGCGGATCGGGAAGAAGATCTCTAGCGGTGGTGCTTCGCGACGGCCTCGCGGATCGCCGGGACGATCTCGCCGGCCCAGCGGCCGAGGGAGGCGACGTCCGGTGTGCCGCCGCGGGGCGAGAAGAGCATGAAGCCCGACGCCCCGTGTTCGAGGACCGCGCCGGTCAGTTCCTCGACCCACTGGTCGACGTTGCCGCCGATCCAGCGGCCGTCCCGGTCGCGGGTGGCGGGCAGCGGCTGGTCGGTGATCCGGCCGGGGAAGTTGAAGATGGTGCGGACCTCCCGCGGGTCACGGCCCACGGCCGCCGCCGCCTCGTCGATGACCGGCCGCGACGCCCGGTAGCGCTGGCTGAGCCAGTCCGCCGCGTGGCCGGGGATCCAGCCGTCGGCGACCCGGCCGGTGGCGGCCAGGGACTTCCGGCCCACCGAGCCGGTCCACACCGGGGGCGCGGGCACCGGGGCGGGGTCGATCTGGTTGACCTGGTGGTGACGGCCGCGGAAGGTGACCGGGGGCCCTCCGCCCGACAGCTTCTTGATGAGGACGATCGCCTCCTCGAAGGCCTCCACGGCCTCGCCGGGCGTGAGCGGCTCCCGGCCCATGTCGGCGATCCGCTGCCACAGCCCGCCGGCGCCGAAGCCGAGCACGACACGGCCGCCGGAGAGCGCGGACAGCGTCGTCACCGTCCGCGCCAGCATGGCGGGAGGCCGCAACGGCACGTTGCTGACGTTCGCGAATCCGGCCAGGCGCCGGGTCCGTCCGATGACGAACCCGACGGTGGCGTACGCGTCCAGACGCTCCCCGATGTAGGGGTGGTCCGACAGGGAGAAGAGGTCGAGCCCTTCGCGGTCGGCCAGTTGCGCCATGCCGAGCAGCTCCGGTGCTTCCTGGATGGTGCTGTGCGCACCGAAGCCGAAGACGACTTCGCGTGTGGACAATGTGCTGCCCTTCAGTTCGTTCGGTGTCCTGTCGCCTCAGCCGGTCGCGGAGACGGTCGCGTGGAAGGTGTAGCGGCGGCCCGCTCCGGCCTCGGCCTGTCCCATGTATTCCAGGAGCGGTTCGATCTCAGCCTTGATGTGCACCAGCGCCTCGGCCTCGGAGGCCCACTCGGACAGCAGGAAGATCCCCGTGTCGTCGGCCGAGACGTGGAAGTTGGCGGCGATCGCCCCCGGGTACGCCCGGTCCTCGCCGACCGTCTTCTCCTCGGTGCCGAGCAGCCCGTCGACCCAGGCGCGCGCCGTGTCGCCGTCGTTCATGGAGAAGAACGCGGCGGGGTAGCACCCGACGGGCGGCAGCGGGTCCGGCAGTACGGTGGGCTGGACCCTGCGGTACAGCCGGAACGTCCGGGGCTCGCCCGGGGCGAAGCCCAGCGCCCGCCAGTCGGGCCGCAGCGCGTCGAAGGCCTTCCGCAGGGCCTCTTCGGCTCCGCCGTCCGACGACCACTGCGCGTAGGTCAGCAGCGACGTGCCGTCGGTGCCGGTGAACAGGGACAGGGCCACCAGGCCGGTGGGCCACTCGGCGGACTCCCAGTGCCGCAGGACCGCGGCCGCGGCGGCCTGAAGGCGTCCTGGGTCGCCGGTGACGACTTCCTCTACCAGTGCGGCGGTGACGTCCGGGCGGCCGATGACCGGCCGGACGTCGGAGGTGGTGGGCATCGTCGACTCCTCGTTCTCGTGGGTCACTCGGCCTTGCGCCCGATGACCAGGACGTCGTCGTGCAGGCCCTCGACCTCGACGGTCTCGGGCCAGAAGCCCGCCTCGCGCAGCCAGCCGTGCAGTTCGTCGGCGGTGTACTCGTGGCCGCCGCGGGACCAGACGAGCATGGTGAGCCCGGCCAGGGCGCCGTGCATCGACGGCTGCTGGCCACCGGCCATGGGGTCGTAGACGAACACCGCGCCGCCCGGCTTCAGCGCGTCGTAGGCCCGCTTCAGCAGCGTGATGCGGTCCTGGACGCCCCAGTTGTGCAGCACGTGACCGAAGACCAGCACGTCCGCCGCGGGGAGGTCGTCCTTGAAGAAGTCACCGCCGTGGAAGGCGATCGGCGAGGCGGTCTCGCCGAGCCGCTCCATGTGCCTCTTGAAAGCCGGCTCCAGGGGCGGCAGGTCGAAGACGGCGCCCTTCAGGTGGGGGTTGTGGGTGACCACCTGGTGCGCGAAGTTGCCGCGCGCCCCGCCGATGTCGACGAAGGAGGTGTAACCGCTCCAGTCGAAACCGCTCATGGCGCCGGCGATCGGCGCGTTGAGCAGGTCCATGCTGTCCAGGAAGCCGTCCGTGGCGTCGGCGTCCGCGTACAGCGTGTCGTACGGGTTTCCGATGACCGCGGCCTGGTTCTGCGGCCTGCCGGTGCGCAGCGAGGCGGCGAGGCCGTTCCACGCGGGGTTCAGCTCCTGCTCGCAGAAGTGCAGGTAGCCGCCGAGGTACGCGGGGCGGCCCCGGACCAGGAAGTGGTCGCTGACGGCGGAGTTGGTGAACTTGCCGTCCGTCACCTCCAGCAGGCCGAGGTGGGCGAGGCCGGAGAGCAGGTCCTTGGTGCCGAGTTGCACCAGGCCGATCCGGTCGGCGAGTTCGTCGGACGTCGCCGCGCCCTTGGACAGTTCGGTGAAGATGTCGTGCTCGACGGCTGCCAGCAGCATCCGGGACTGCCAGGAGCCGAGGATCAGGCCCATGATCGGACCGGGGTTCGGGGTGCTCTCGGGTGATTCGACGGCCATTTTCGGTGAGCCTCCGTGTGGTGAGGAACGGGTGGGAACGTGGGTCACGGACCGGAACGGACCGGGCGGCGCGCGAGCGCGGCGACGAGGCCGAGCGCTCCGACCGCCGTGATGAGCGCCAGCGCCGGGCGGAGGCCGTCGCCGTGGGTCATGAGGAGCGCGACCAGCGGCAGGAGCACTCCGGCGCCGAGCTGGACGCAGGTCTGGTACAGCGACACGGCCGGGCCCCGGTCCTCCGCGTCGAATTCCGCCGCCGCCTGCGCGTTCAGGGCGACGAACGCACAGCAGAAGCCGGCCTCGACCAGCAGCAGGGTCGGCAGCATGCCCAGCGCATAGCCGCTGCCGTCCGGCCGGGCCAGGTAGAGGCCGTAGCCGAGGAGCGGGAAGAGCGCGCCGAGGGTGATCAGCCGGCGGGTGCCGTACCGGGCGATGAACCGGCCGGCGAAGGGCACGGTCAGCGCCAGTGGGACGCAGGCGGGCAGCAGGGCCAGCGCGGCCCGCCAGGCGGACCAGCCGAACTCCTGCCGCATCTGGAAGACGATCAGCACCAGCAGCGCCTGGTAGGTGCCGTTGAGCGAGGCGGCGCCCACCGCGGAGCGCAGCAGCGGGCCGCGCTTCAGCAGGGCGAGGCGCGGCGGCCGCGGCGGGCTGCCGCCCTGCTCTCGCGGCAGGACGTACAGGCCGCACAGCAGCAGGACCAGGGCGACCGGCGCGGGGAAGACGAAGACCCAGCGCCAGCCGGTCTCCAGCAACGCGCCCGCGAGCAGCAGTCCGGCGGTGAAGCCGGCCGCGCCGAACAGCGAGTAGACCGACAACGCCCGCCGCCGCTGCGGCCCTTCGGGGAACAGGTCGTTGATGATGGCCAGTCCGGTCGGCGCCGTCAGGGCCGCGCAGCAGCCCTTGACCGCCCGGACCAGGACGAGCAGCGCCGGGCCGCCGACGAGTCCGCCTGCCACGGAGGCCAGGCCGAACAGCAGCATGGCGCCCAGGTAGCTGCGTCGTCGTCCGATGCGGGCGGCGAGGGCCGGCCCGAGCAGCAGCAGTGCGGCGAAGCCGAGGGCGAAGCCGCTCATCAGCCACTGGGCGCCCCACGGCGTCAGGCCGAACCGGTCGGCGATCGTGGGCAGGGCGATGAGGACGACGGACACCTCGACGGCGTCCAGCAGCATGTTGCCGGACAGCACCAGCAGCCGGGCCCACTGCCGGACTTCCCAGCGCTCCCGCGTCGCGGGGGTGTCGACGAGGGTGCCGGTCACCAGGGCAGCACCTGCCCCTCGGGGGTTCCGTCCTCACCCAGGAAGGTCGCGGTGGGGCCGTCGTCGTCGAGGGTCGCGAGCAGTACGGGGATGCGCGCGCCCTGCTCGGGGGTGAGAACGCCGTTGTGTCCGTTGATGTCGGTGGCCACGAAACCCGGCGAGGCCGCGTTGACGAGGATGCCGGTGCCGCGCAGTTCGTTGGCGTACGTCAGGGTGACCGCGTTGAGCGCGCTCTTGGACGTGGCGTACGAGAGCATGACCGGGAACTCGCCGGGCGGGTGCACCCCCGTCGGGTCGAGGTTCTCGGCGGCCGCCGACAGTGAGCCGATCGCGCTGCTGACGTTGACGATCCGGGCGGACGGGGCCCGGCGCAGCAGGGGCAGCAGGGCGTTGGTCACCGTGATGACGCCGAACACGTTGGTCTCGTAGACGGTGCGCACCTGCTCGGCGGGGGTCTCGCTGGGCGGCTGCATGGGGCCGCCGATGCCGGCGTTGTTGACCAGGACGTGCACGACCCCCGCCTCCTCCTTCAGCCGTTTGGCGGCGAGCGCGACGGATGTCTCGTCCGTGACGTCGAGGTGCAGGAACCTCACATCCAGGCCGTCGGCGCGCAGGGAGCTCTCGGCTGCACGGCCACGCTTCTCGTCGCGGGCTCCCAGATAGACGGCCAGGCCGCGTTCGGCGAGCTGCCGGACGATCTCGCGGCCGATGCCCTTGTTGGCCCCGGTGACTACGGCGATGCGCGCGGTCTCAGTGGGCATTGATTCCCTCTCACACTGGTCGGGTCGGAACGTCGACGGCTCAGCCGAGCAGGGTGCCGCCGGTGGCGTCGATGAAGGCGCCGGTGATCCAGCGGGCCTCGTCGGTCGCCAGGAAGGTGATGACGTCGGCCACGTCGCCGGGCTCACCGACCCGGTTGAAGGCCGAGAACCGGGCCATCGCCCGGACCGCCTCCGGGTTGTCGAAGATCGCGCCGCCGTTGTTGGTGATGCCCGGTGCGACGCTGTTGATCGTGATGCCGCGCGGCGCGAGGATGCGGGCGAGCTGGAAGGTGAGCTGCTCCACCGCGCCCTTGGTCATGGCGTAGGCCACCTGGTCGGGGACGGAGGTGCGGGTGACGCCCGTGCTGATGTTGATGATGCGGCCGCCGCTCGGCATCACTTCCAGGGCGCGCTGCACGATGAAGTACGGTGCTTTGGCGTTCACGGCGAAGTAGCGGTCGAACTCCTCGGGGGTGAGGTCCTCCGGCGCCGAACCCGTCGAGGTGACGGCGGCGTTGTTGACCAGGATGTCGAGGCGGGTCTCGCCGATGCGCTCCTTCAGGCCCCGTTCGAGGCCCAGGAACAGCTCGTGCACATCGCCGGGGACGCCGAGTTCCGCACGGACCTTGAAGGCGCTGCCGCCCTCCTTCTCGATGAGCTCGACGGTGTCGTCGGCCGCCGCTTCGTTGGCCGTGTAGTGCACCGCGACCAGCGCGCCCTCGCGGGCGAGACGGAGCGCCGTCGCCCTGCCGATGCCGCGGCTGGAGCCGGTCACGAGGGCCGTCTTGTCGGTGAGCCTGTCCACGGTTGACCTTCCGGGTAGGTGGGTGTGCGAGAGGGGCGGCCGGGGCTTCGGCGGGTTGTCCGGCCGGGGCTGTTCCGGTACGTCGAGGCCGCTGATCATGCGTGCGAGGTGCCGGCGGACCGCGGCGGACTCCAGCAGCTCGCCGAAGACGTCGCGCAGCGCGGTGACCTCGTCGGTGCCGAACAGCAGGTGGGCCTGTGCCTGGATGTTGGCCAGCGTGCGCGCCCCGACCGGATGGCGCTCGGCGTGGTAGGAGTCGAGCAGTTCGGGCCGGGCGCGTCCGGTGGCCACCCGGGCGAGCTTCGGGCCGAGGTCGGCCGCGTCCTGGAGACCGAGGTTGACGGCCTGCCCGCCGACGGGCATCTGGGTGTGCGCGGCGTCGCCGGCGAGCAGCACCCGGCCTCTGCGGTACTCGGTGGCCTGGCGGGAGGCGTTGTCGAACCGGTTGAGCCACAGCGCCCGCCCGTGGCTGATGTCCTCGCCCGTCACGGCGGCCCAGGCCTCGACGACCTGCTCGAAGGTGACGTCGCCGGACGGCTGCGCGCCGAACCGGTGGATCATGAGCCGGGTGGTGCCGTCGGGCCTGCGGTAGGCGGTGGCGATCCCGCCGCCGAACCGCTGAAGGCGCCGGTTGTCGATCTCTATGCCCGCGATGTCGGCGCGCAGCATCACCTTGTCGGCGTCGCGTCCGGCGAACTCGAAGCCGCCGAGTTCGCGTACGGTGCTGTGCTCGCCGTCGCAGCCGGCGACGTAGCCGGCCGTGAGCGCGTACGTCCCGCCGTCCGGCCCGCGCACCTCGACGCGGACCCCGTCGCCGGTCTGCCGCAGCCCGGTCACCGTGTGCCCGCGCCGGATCTCGGCGCCCAGGTCGAGCGCATACGTCTGGAGTTCGGCCTCCAGGTGGTGCTGCAGGCACTCCCACTGTCCGGCGAACGGATGGTCCGGGTCGGCCTCGGCGAGATCGAGGCGCAGGCCGCCGAAGTGGCCGACGCCCACCGCCGGCAGCTCGCCGAGCCGGGGCAGGAACCCGCGGTCGGCGAAGATCTCCATGGTCCGCGCGTGCAGGATGGAGGCCCGTGATTCACCGCTCGGCTCCGTCAGCCGCTCCACCACGACGGCGCGCGCACCGCCTGCCCGCAACTCGGCCGCGAGGAACAGTCCGACGGGCCCGGCGCCGACGACGACGACATCCGTGTCGTGTTCGTGCCGTGCCATCAGCGCTGCCCCAGGGCCGGCCCGAACCAGCGGGTCAGTGCGGAGTTCAGGTCCCCGTGGCTGCCGGGGGCGGCCCAGGCGACGTAGCCGTCCGGGCGCAGCAGCACCGCGGCGGTCCCCGCCAGGGGGCCGTCCTCCGGGACCGGGTCCGCGGTCGCGGTCACGATGTCGACGCGGTCCCGCCAGGCGTGGGCGCGGCGGCGGAGCACGGCGTTGTCGTCGAGGTCGAGGAGCACACCGCGTCCGGTGCGCAGGAGTTCGGTGCTGCTGGTCCGGCCGCGCGACGTCGTGACCGGCAGGTGCGGGAGCCGCCGCCCGAGCAGCGGGTTGGTGCCGCCGCCGACGTCGTAACGGATGTCCAGGCCGCTGACCTTGGCCGCCAGGTGGCGGGCGACGTCGGGGTAGCGGATCAGCTCGGACAGGATGTCGCGCAGTGGCTGTGCCTCCTCGCCGCCCAGCACCAGCAGGCTCTGGGCGCGTGTGTTGGCGAGGAGTCCCTTGCCCACCTCGTGGCGCTCGGTGTGGTAGGTGTCGAGCAGTTCCTCGGGGGCGTCGCCGCGCAGCACCGCGGCGAGTTTCCAGCCGAGGTTGTGCGAGTCCTGGACGCTGGTGTTCATGCCCTGGCCGCCCGCGGGCAGATGCACATGGGCGGAGTCGCCCGCCAGCAGGACCCGGCCCCGCCGGTACTCGGTGACCTGCCGTGTGGCGTTGCCGAAGGCGCTGATCCAGACCGGCTCGGCATGCGAGATGTCGCCGCCCGTGAGCCGTTTCCACAGGTCGGCCACTTCGGCGAAGGCCGGGGGCTCGGTGCGCCGCTGCGGCGGGATCCCGTGCTCCCCGACGATGATCCGGTGGATCCCGCCGGCCAGCTTCGCGACCATCACGAAGCCGCCGCCGACGTGCCGGCCGGTCATGCGCGGCTCCAGCTCGACACCGCGCAGATCGGCCAGCAGCATCTCGGTCGTGGCGGCGGTGCCGGGGAAGTCGAACCCGGCCGCCTTGCGCACCGCGCTGCGTCCGCCGTCGCAGCCCACGAGATAACGGGCCCGCAGCCGCTCCTCACCGCCCGAGTGGCGCACGGTGACCGTCACGCCGTCGCCCGTGTCGTCGTACGCGACGAACTCGTGCCCGCGCCGTATGTCGGCGCCGAGTTCGCCGGCCCAGGACTCGAGGGCCTCCTCGGTCACCGACTGCGGGACGGTGCGGGCCGCCTCGTGCACCGCCCCGAGGACGCTCATGTCCAGCGGCAGGCCACCGAAGTGACCCATGCCGCCGGTCTCGTACTCACCGAGCCTGCGGAGGAGTCCGCGCTGGTCGAACACCTCCATGGTGCCGATGGTCAGGCCGATCCCCCGGGACTCGCCGGTGCGGCGGGGATGCCGTTCGAGCACCGTGACGTCGATCCCCGCCAGACGGAGCTCCCCGGCGAGCATCAGCCCGGCGGGTCCCGCTCCAACAACGACCACCGAAGCGTCCATGAACCTCTCCTTCTCAGAGCCATTAGCGGAGCCGCGGACAGTGGCAGTCCCGCTTCGCCGTCGTACAGGCACGCCACCGGCAGCGTGCGCAGCGTGATGAGCGGTTCCGCGGGAACGGCCAGGGCGGCGGCGGCAGCGTGATGGGGCCCGGCCGGCACGTCCCGGACGATCCAGCCGGGCGGGCCGGGCGGGGCGTCGGCGTCGGTACCGACGCCCAGGTAGTCGAGGCCGGGTCTGCGGCCCAGGCCCGTGCCCAGGCCCTTCAGGTACGCCTCCTTGCGGGTCCACAGCTGCGCGAAGGCCGCCGGTCGTCGCGCTTCGGGAAGGACAAGGAGTTCACGCCACTCCGCCGGATGCAGAGCGGGTCCGCATACCTGCACCGCCTCGATCGTCGGCGTGCGCTGCACGTCCACGCCGACGGCCGTGGCCGCCGTACCGATGAGGATCAGCCCGTGACTGTGCGAGAGCGAGAAGTGGACCGGTACGGGCGGATGCCGCAGAACGGGCCGGCTCGTGCGGAGCGAGCGGGCCGTGCCGGGTTCCCGGCCCAGGCGCAACAGCCCTGGCGGGTAGCCCGTGGAGGCGGCGAGGATCCGGCGCAGCGCGATGTGCGCCGACAGGTACTGCACGCGGTCCTTGGGCCGCACGAACAGCTCGGCCCGGCGCACTTCGTCGGCGTCGAGCTCGCTCACCGCCAGCCGGGCCGCGGCGGCGCTGCCCGGAGACGGTGAGCGCAGCAGCCAGAGCGAGAGTTCCGGTGCCTCGCGGAGCAGCGGGATCAGAGGGCGCCGCGGGTGCTCGACCGCCCGTCGTGCACCACCGTCGTCAGCGCCTCGCCTCGGCATGGGCTTTCGCGTGGCCGAGCGTGGCCTTGCTGTTGGTGCTCAGCGCGTTGTGCACGTACGCGCGGGCGTCGGCGACGGTGGCGTCCTCGCCCAGGATCCGGGCGATGTTCTCGGTGTTGAGCGTCACCGTGTGCTGCGAGGAAGCCCTGACGCCGGTCTCGGTCTCGGTGAACGTCCAGTACCCGGTGTGCAGCGTCATGAGCGCCGGGAGGGTCACCTGCTTGTAGGCGATCTTGTGGTGCGGGAACGTCACCCGGTACGACTTGGTGGTGTGGACGGAGCCGTCCTGGGCGCGGGTGTCCATCTCCAGGGTCTGCAGGCCGGGGGTGTCCTCGGTCAGCCGCACCGTGGCGACGTGCGGCAGCCGCTCGGACCACAGGTGCGCCTCGTTGATGAAGTCGTAGACGTCCTTGGCCGCTCCGGCGATGTCGACGGAGTCCTCGAAGGAGAAGGTGAGTTCGGCCTCGGCGTGGGCGCGTTCGACGTTGGTGCGCAGGGCGGCCAGCTCCGCGCGCGAGTTGCGGTCGACCGCCTCGTCGATCCAGGCGAGGTGGCCGGGATCGTCGTCCACCGCCCGGTAGTCGTGCAGCAGCCGGATCCGCGACTCGGTCGCCGAGACCGGCTCGATGATCCAGGCGCCGCCCATGGCCGCCACCGGCGGCGTGGACACCTCCTGGCGGAAGTCGATCCGCAGGTTCTCCGGGTCCAGGGTGCGGCGCGACGTCCAGTTCTTGGGCTCGCCGTTGGCGGTCGCCCAGATCTGGATGCGCTCGTCGCGCTCGCCGCGTTCGACGTGCTCGACGTGGATGGTCGGCGGGAAGATCCGCGGCCAGTTCTCCACCTCGGCGATCAGCCGGAACACCGTCTGTGCGGGCGCGTTCGCGGTGATCTCGTGTTCGACCTCACGGATGGTCATGGTCGTCTCTCCTCGAGGTCGTCAGAAGTTGCCCAGTCCGCCGCAGACGTTGAGCGCCTGGGCGGTGATGGAGGCCGCCGTGTCGGAGGCCAGGTAGCCCACGAGGCCGGCCACCTCCTCGGGGGTGGAGTACCGGCCGAGCGGGATCTTGGCCTGGAACTTCTCGAGGATGGCGGCCTCGCTGGTGTCGTACGCGGCCGCGTAGCCCTGCCGGACGCGCTGGGCCATGGGGGTCTCCACGTAACCGGGGCACACCGCGTTGACGGTGATCCCGGTGGGCGCGAGCTCGTTGCCGAGCGCCTTGGTGAAGCCGACGACGCCGTGCTTGGAGGCCGAGTACGGCGCGCCGAGCACCACGCCCTGCTTGCCCGCGGTGGAGGCGATGTTGATGATCCGGCCGCGGTCCTTGTGCCGCATGCCGCCGGCGTTGAGCACCTCGCGGGTCAGGCGGAAGACGCTGTTGAGGTTGGTCTCGATGACGTCCGCCCACAGCTCGTCCTCGATGTCGGCCGTGACGCCGCCGCCGCTGCGGCCCGCGTTGTTGACCAGCACGTCGATGGTCCCGAACGCGGTGACCGCGGCCTTGACGAAGGCCCGGACGTCGTCGGGCGAACGGACGTCGACGGTCGTGCCGTCGACCTCCAGGCCCTCGTCACGCAGTTCCTTGACGGTCGCTGCGACGTTGTCGGCGTTGCGCGCGCCGATGAACACCCTGTGGCCCTGCTCGGCCAGGAGCCGGGCGGTGGCGAGGCCGATCCCGCTGGTGGCTCCGGTGACGAGAGCGACCCGCTTGTCCTGATCTGGCATGTCTGTCGTCTCCAGTGGTCGGTTGTGGGGGTGCGAGTGCTGCGGAAAACGGGGACCGCCGGGCGGTGGCAGCGCACCGCCCGGCGGATGCCGGGGTCGGACCGTGGATCACACCAGGGAGGCGAGACCTTCGTTGACGGTGTCGATGAGCAAGCGCGGGGTGTTCGCGATGCTCAGCACCTCCTCGTCGAGCGAGATGCCGTATTCGCGCTCTATGCGGCCACCGGTCTCCAGCAGGGCCAGCGACTCGTAGCCCAGCTCCTCGAAGTCGGTGTCGAGGATGTCCCCGTCCAGGTTGTAGGACTCGTCGGCGCCCGCCGCCTCGATCAGGATGCGGCGGAGGTCGTCGAGGGTGAATGCCTGCTCGGCCATGGCGGTTCCTTTTCGGTTCGGCTTCGATTCGGGTGGGTCAGTCGGCGGAGCGGACGACGAGTGCGGAGTTGAAACCTCCCTGGCCACGCGCCAGCACCAGCGCGGTGCGCACCTCGGTGGTGCGCGGGTGGCCGACGACGAGGTCCAGGCCGTACTCCTCGGCCGGCTCGGTGTTCATGGTGGGCGGGATCAGGCCCTCCTCCATCGCGAGGAGGACCGTCGCGATGTCGAGCGCGCCGGCGGCGGAATACAGGGCTCCGGTCATCGTCTTGGGGACGGTGACGGGCACCTGCCCGCGGCCGAACACCTCGTTCAGGGCGTCGGCCTCGATCCTGTCCAGCTCCGGGACGGCCGCACCGTCGGCGAAGACCACGTCCACGTCACGGGCATCGGCACCGGCGTCGGCCAGGGCGGTCTCGATCGCCCTGCGCAGCGTGGGGGGACGCCCGCTGCCGGGCTTCGGGTCGAACGTGGCGCCGTAGCCGGCGATCTCCCCGTACACCTTCGCGCCGCGGGCACGGGCGAAGTCCTCTCGCTCCAGGATGAGGATGGCGCCGCCCTCGCCCGGTACGTGTCCCGACGCCCTGTGGTCGAAGGGCAGGTAGGCACTGGCCGGGTCGTCCCGGGTGCTGACCCGGCCGCTCGTCATCTGGGCCACCCACCCCCACGGGCACAGGGAGGCGTCCACGGCGCCGGAGACGACGAGCGGCGTGCCCTTGCGGACCTGGCGGCGGGCCTGGGCGACGGAGTCCAGGCCGCCGGCCTGCTCGCTGACGACGACGCCGCTGGGGCCCTTCATGCCGTGCCGGATGGAGATCTGGCCGCTGTTGACCGCGTAGAACCAGGCGAAGGACTGGTAGGCGCTGACGTACTCGCTGCCCTGGCTCCACAGCCGTTCCAGCTCGCGCTGGCCGAACTCGAAGCCGCCGGACGCGCTGGAGGTGACCACGCCCATGTCGAAGGCGGGCAGGTCCTGCGGACGCACCCCGGCGTCCGCGAGCGCCCAGTCCGCGGCGACGAGCGCCAGCCGGGTCATGCGGTCGGTCTGCGGCAGCAGCCGGCTCGGCAGGTGCTCCTCGGCCTCGAAGCCGTGGATCTCGCCGGCCAGTCGGGCCGGGTACTGCGTGGGGTCGAACCGGGACAGCCGCCCGATCCCGCTCTTGCCGATGCGGGCCGCCGACCAGTATTCCTCGGCACCGAGGCCGTTGGGCGCGACCACGCCAAGGCCGGTCACCACGACTGGGGCGCTCATGCGGCGGTCCTTTCCGGGCGGGCCAGCACCATGGCGCTCTGGAAACCTCCAAAGCCACTGCCCACGGTCAGCACGGCGTCCGTCCTGTGTTCGCGGGCGGTGATGGGCACATAGTCGAGATCGCATTCGGGGTCGGGTTCGTGAAGGTTCGCCGTGGGCGGCACCACGTTGTGCGTCATCGCCAGGGTCGACGCGGCGATCTCGATGGCACCGATGGCACCGAGGGAGTGGCCGACCATGGACTTGATGGAGCTGACCGGCGTGTCGTACGCGTGGCTGCCGAGGCTCTTCTTGAACGCGGCGGTCTCGTGCCGGTCGTTCTGCTTCGTACCGGAACCGTGCGCGTTGATGTAGTCGATCTCTTCCGGGTTCATCCTCGCCTCGTCGAGCGCGACACGGATGGCCTCGGCCATCTCCGCGCCGTCGGGGCGGAGCCCGGTCATGTGGTAGGCGTTGCTGCGCGTCGCGTAGCCGGCGATCTCCGCGTAGATCCGGGCGCCCCGCCGGCGGGCGCTCTCCAGCTCCTCCAGCACGAAGAAGGCCGAACCCTCGCCGAGGACGAACCCGTTGCGGGTGCTGTCGAACGGACGGGAGGCGCGCTCCGGTTCGTCGTGCCGCGGGGTGGTCGCACGGATCGCGTCGAAGCACGCCATCGTGATCGGCGAGATCGGGGCGTCGGTGGCGCCCGCGACCATGACGTCGGCGGACCCCTCGCGGATCAGCTCGATGGCGTATCCGATGGAGTCGATGCCGGACGTGCAGCCCGTGGACACCACCGCGTTGGCGCCCTCGGCGCCCACGGCCCAGGCCACTTCGGCCGCGAAGGAACTGGGCACCAGGTGGTTGTAGAGATGCGGGACCGCGTACCGGTGGTCGACCAGGTTCAGCCGCCCGCCGTCGCTGACGACCCGGTACTCCTCGTCGAGCCCCATGGTCGCGCCGACCGCCGTGCCGACGGTGACGCCGACGCGGTGCGGGGCGTGCTCCGCCAGGTCCAGCCCGCTGTCCGTGACGGCGCCCCGCGCGGCGACCACGGCGAACTGGCCGGCACGGTCCATCCGCCGGATCTCCTGCGGGCTCAGTCCGTGCGCCTCCGCATCGAAGTCGATCTCGGCCGCGACCCGGGAGCGGAACGGCGACGGGTCGAAGAAGGTGATGCCGCGCGTGGCCGTGCGGCCCTCGCTCAGCAGGGACCAGAACGCGTCGCTGCCCACCCCACCGGGGGCCAGCACGTCCAGGCCCGTGATGACAACGCGCCGGTCGCTCACGACCCCGCCTCCCAGTGGTAGAAGCGGGTCGCCATGGCGTCGGCCGGCGAGCGCCAGGTCGCCGGGTCGTACGCCTCGATGAACGGCTTCAGGTCCTCGCTGATCCGGATGAAGCGCGGGTCCGTCTTGGCTTCCTCGATCTGCCGTCCACCGTTGTCCGTGTCGAAGTCCTGGAGGTGGAAGTACAGCCCGCGGTAGTGGAAGAGCTCACGCCGGCGGGTGCCCATCAGGTGCGGCATCTCAGTGGCGTCGAAAGCCCGGAAGAGATCGGCCACCTGGGCGTGATCGGCAGGGGCCATCCGGGCCACAATCAAATTGCTGTGCATACGTTTCGTCTCCAAGTTGTCCAGTCCCGAAAAGGGCATACGAAGCCGTACGGCGGATTGGAGGTCTCACGTCACGTCGACGGTCCGACAGCAAGAGGGCCGGAACCGGACGGAGTCGGAAGGAAAGAGGGCGCTGTGACAGAGCGCCGGACTCTGACATCCATCTTCTTCGGCAACTCCCCGTATTTCAAGGGGAATTACTACAAATCCAGGTGCAGAAGTACAGGGACGTCACTGCGGGGCGTTGCCGTGCTTCCGCGAGGGCAGGTCCGCGTGCTTGGCGCGCAGCATCTCTAGGGAGCGGATCAGTACCGAGCGGGTCTCCCGCGGGTCGATGACGTCGTCGATCAGTCCGCGCTCGGCCGCGTAGTACGGGTGCATGAGCTCGTTCTTGTACTCCTCGATGCGCTGTCGGCGTACGGCGTCGGGGTCCTCCGCGGCGTTGATCTCGCGGCGGAAGATGACGCCCGCGGCTCCCTCGGCGCCCATGACCGCGATCTCGTTGGTCGGCCACGCCAGGGCCAGGTCGGCGCCGATGGACCGGGAGTCCATGACGATGTACGCGCCGCCGTACGCCTTGCGCAGCACCAGCGAGATGCGCGGAACGGTGGCGTTGCAGTACGCGTACAGCAGCTTGGCGCCGCGCCGGATGATGCCGTCGTGCTCCTGGTCCACGCCGGGCAGGAAGCCGGGCACGTCGACCAGCGTGACCAGGGGGATGTTGAAGGCGTCGCAGAACTGCACGAAGCGGGCGCCCTTTTCGGAGGCGTCGATGTCCAGTACGCCGGCCATGGCGGCGGGCTGGTTGGCGACGACTCCGACGACGTGCCCGTCGAGCCGGGCGAACGCACAGACGATGTTCGTCGCCCACAGCGGGTGGACCTCGAAGTACTCGCCGTCGTCGACGACTTCCTCGATGACCTTGCGGATGTCGTAGGCCTGCCCGGCGGCGGCCGGGACCAGGTCCAGCAGCGCGTCGTTGAGCCGGTCGACGGGGTCGCCGGAGCGCTCGACGGGCGACAGCTCACGGTTGTTGGCGGGCAGCAGCGAGAGCAGGTAGCGGACGTCCTCGATGCACTCCTCCTCGTTGTCGTAGGCGAAGTGCGAGACGCCCGAGGTGGTGGAGTGGACGTCGGCGCCGCCGAGGCCGTTCTGGGTGATCTCCTCGCCGGTCACCGCCTTGACGACGTCGGGGCCGGTGATGAACATCTGGCTGGTCTCGCGGACCATGAAGACGAAGTCGGTCAGCGCCGGGGAGTAGGCGGCGCCGCCCGCACACGGACCGAGCATCACGGAGATCTGCGGGATGACTCCGGAGCAGCGGGTGTTCCGCTGGAAGATGCCGCCGTAGCCGGCGAGCGCGGTGACGCCCTCCTGGATGCGGGCACCGGCCCCGTCGTTGAGCGAGACCAGCGGGGCGCCCGCCGCCTCGGCCAGGTCCATGATCTTGTGGATCTTCTGGGCGTGGGCCTCGCCGAGCGCGCCGCCGAAGATCCGGAAGTCGTGCGCGTAGACGAAGACGGTGCGGCCGTGGACGGTTCCCCAGCCGGTCACCACACCGTCGCTGTACGGCTTCTTGTGCTCCAGGCCGAACCCGGTGGCCCGGTGCCGGCGCAGGGGCTCCACCTCGTTGAACGAGCCCTTGTCCAGGAGCAGGGCGATCCGCTCGTGAGCCGTCAGCTTGCCCTTGCGGTGCTGGCGTTCGGTGGCCGCCGGGTCCGGGCCGAGCCGGGCCGCCTCCTTGATCTCGGTCAGCTCGTCGATCCGGGACTGGATCGAGTCGTGCGGTGTGGCCATGGTGTTCCCCACCTCCGTGGGTCGTCGGATTCGTCGTGTCAGCGGCCGGTTCCGGGCCGGTACAGCCGGATGAAGTCCGCGACACCGGCTGCGACGAGCGCCTCCGTCTCGAAGTCGGCCAGCGGCAGGGCCCCGTGGAAGGAGCGCTGGACGACGCCGCCCGCGACGAGCTGGATGAAGCGCTCGGCGGCGTGGTCGGAGTCGTCGAAGGCGAGCAGTCCCCGGTCGGCGACGCGCTCGAGGCGGCGGGCCAGTTCGCGGGTGGCCTGCCGGGGGCCGGCGGTCCGCCACATCTCGACCACGCCGGCCGGCCATGTGGCGATCTCCGCGCCGAGGTGGCGGACGATGGCGAAGTGCTCGGGGAAGGCGGCCAGCGGGGTCAGCCAGGCGTGGCCCAGCGCGATCAGGTCCTTCTCCAGGTCGGTGATCTCGGCGAGGTGGTTCTCGGCGATGACCGTCAGCGCGGCGGCCACCGAGGCGGCGCCCTCCAGCAGGACGGTGAGCAGGAGGCGCTCCTTGTCCTGGAAGTAGTGCGTGACGGTGGCCTCGTCGAGGCCGCTCTCCAGGGCGATGTCCGAGACGCCGGTGTGGGTCCAGCCCTCACGGGCGAAGACGGCACGTGCCGCCCGAACGACGTCCCGGCGTTCCTCCGCCGATCCGGTCACGGGGCGCGTGATCGTCGCTTGCTGGATGGCCATGTGGTGTTCCTCCGTCTGGCGTGCGGATCTGATGGGTGTGCGGATCTGATGGGTGTGCGGATCTGATGGGTGTGCGGGTCCGGCCCGCGGGTGGTGGTCCGGAGGGCGTGCGGGTGCGGCCGCGGTGGGCGGGTGAGCGGCTGTCAGGCGGACGGCCGCGTCATCGGGCCGGCTCCTCGGAGCGCCGGGAGCGGCGGCCCTCGTACCCCTCGGTGCGCGCGGTCGTGAAGTGAGCGCGAAGATGGACGAGGAGCACGGCGGTCGCGGTGAGGAGCGTGGCCGCGCCGCCGGTCAGGAGACCGGACCGGGCGCCGTAGCGTTCGCTGAGGGCGCCGACCAGGAGCGAGCCCAGAGGTGTGGTGCCCTGGAAGACGACGGTGTAGAGGGCCATGACCCGGCCTCGGTAGGCGGGGTCGGTGCCGAGCTGGATGCGGTGGTTCGCGGCCTGCGCGAAGTAGAGGGAACCGAAACCGGTGCCCAGCAGCAGGACCACGGCGAGCGTGTAGGTCGGGGCGAGCCCGGCAGAGGTCTCCAGGGCACCGAACCCGAGGGCCGAGCCGATGACGAGGCCGGCCCGGGGCCGGCCGCGGCGGCGCGTGGTCACCAGCGCCGCGAGCAGCGAACCCGCCGCGAAGGCCGTGGTGAGCAGACCGAAGCCGGAGGCCTTCGCACGGAAGACCGTCTTGGCGAGCAGGGGCAGCGTGAGCTGGAAGTTGAAGCCCAGCATGCCGACGACGGCCACCAGGATCATGGGCAGCAACAGGTCGGGACGGGTCGCCATGTGCCGTACGCCGTCCATGACGGGGGCCCGAGGGGGACGCCTGCCGGCGCGGTGCAGCTCCGCCGGGCGCATCACCCGCAGGGCGACGACCGTCGCCAGATAGCTCACCGCGTTGAGGAGCATCACGGTGCCCGTGCCGAACCAGCCGATCAGCAGGCCGGCGAGCGCGGGGCCGACGACGCGTGCGGAGTTGAAGTAGGCCGCGCTGAGCGCGGATGCGTTCGGCAGCAGGTCCGCGCCGACGAGTTCGCTGACGAAGGACATCCGGGTGGGCACTTCCACCGCGCTCACCACGCCGAGCCCGAGGGCGAAGAGACAGACGTGCCACAGTGCGGCTCCACCGGTCAGCACGAGGACGCCGAGGAGCAGGGACAGGGCGCCGGAGGCGAGGTTCGCGGCCATGAGCAGCCGCCGTTTGTCGTGACGGTCGGCGAGGC
Source organism: Streptomyces sp. NPDC028331 (assembly GCF_055565775.1). Classification (NCBI taxonomy): domain Bacteria; kingdom Bacillati; phylum Actinomycetota; class Actinomycetes; order Kitasatosporales; family Streptomycetaceae; genus Streptomyces; species Streptomyces sp. NPDC028331. The sequence goes on from NZ_JBVHTR010000031.1 coordinate 109,590, forward strand.
CGCCCGCGTAGAGGGTGAGCAGCAGCAGGGGCGCGAACTGCAGGGCGGTCACCACGCCGAGGGCCGTCCCGGAGTCGCCGGTCAGGGAGAGCACGAGCCAGTCCTGTGCGACGACCATCATCCAGGTGCCGGCCACGGAGACGAGTTGTCCTGCCGCGAAGAGCCGGAAGTTGCGAATCGTCAGGGACTGGAACGTACTGGCGAGGGGAGATCTCATCTCGTCCTTGGGTTCGTCGGTCTCTGCCGCAACGAGTGCGAGTGGCTGATCGGCACACGGCGGGGGACTCTGCCTCAAAGCTTCTTCGACCCCGGCCCGCCGGTCAAGGAATGCAATGTCAGATCACGGCAAATCCTTGTCAGGGATAAGTCATTTCGCGGCCGGACACGCCTGTACGTCAGACATTCGAAAAGTACATCCGAGAACTCATCGAATTCCGTCGCGAATCACAGGTGATGTCTTCCTGCTCTTGCCGCCGCGAGAATTGCGGAAATAGCGTTCCAGAGTCCGTAGGCGACCACACGTAGGAGTTTCGGTGATCCAGGGGAGAGTCCGTGTGTCCGTGGTGACGACAGCCTGTTCCGGAAGCGGCTGCGCCCGTCGTGCGGCCGACGGCCAGGCCCGGCGCCTCGCCGCGCCCGGCACCCGGCTGTGCCGGACGTGCCACGACCACCTGGTGCGTGACCTGAGTCGGCTGCCCGAGCTGTACGAGGAATGCGCGAGGCACCTCGGCGGGGGAAGCGAGCGGAGCGTGGAGCGGACCTCCGGCGGCCCGCTGCCCGGCATGCCGTTCAACTCCTGTGCGGCCGACGTGCGTTCCTCGATCCTGGGAGTGCTCAGCTCCTGGGCGACCATGGTCCTGGACGAGCGGGGCCTGGCCGGTCCGCGGCGTGCGGTCGGCCCGCTCGCACAGTTCCTCATCCGGCACAGCGACTGGCTCGCGGCACACGACGCCGCGGGTGACGTCTCCGCCGAGGTGGCGCAGTTGGTACGCAGGGCGCACAGCGTGATCGATCCCACGAGGAGCCGGCGCATACCGATAGGCGACTGCGTGGAGCCGGGCTGCTCCGGCGGGCTCACCGCTGTCGTAAGGGCCCGACAGCCCCAGTTGCCCGCCGCGATCACGTGCACCGCGAACCCCTCCCACCGCTGGTTCGGGCACGAGTGGCTGCAGCTCAGCCGCCGGATCGGCGCAGCCGCCGCATGGGCTCCGGCCGGCCCGGAGACCACCGAAGGGACCGTCCCGGCCGGGACGGACGCGGAGGACCGGCCCGGCTCCGTCGACGCCTCGCAGGCGGTGCGCTGGGTGACCGCCGCCGACATAGCCCGGCTGTGGGCCATGTCGCCGGGCAGCGTCTACCGGCATGCCAGCACGGAGAAGTGGCGCCGCCGCAGCCGTTCCGGACGGACCTACTACCACGCCGCGGACGTCTACGAGACGTTCAAGCACCGAGCGAGTGCGGCATAGGACCGACCGACGACTCACGTCGTGGAGGTGTGCTCCTCCGTACGGCGAAGGGCTCCCGGCGATGTGCCGGGAGCCCTTCGCCGTACGGAGGAGCGAGGTTCAGTCGTTGATCTCGCAGATGGCGGCGCCGGAGGTGATGGAGGCGCCGACCTCGGCGGTCAGGCCCTTGATGGTGCCGGCCTTGTGCGCGTTGAGGGGCTG
>NZ_JBVHTR010000032.1:0-56193 GCF_055565775.1 Streptomyces sp. NPDC028331
CCCGGGCCGTCAGCTTGCCCTTGGCGTGCTGCGCCTCGGTCGCCTTCTCACTCGGACCCGCAAGGGCCTGCTCGCGGATCTCGTGCAGCTCGGCGGTCCGGTTCCTGGCGCCGTGGTCGCTCATCGGCCCGCCTCCGCCCGGTCGCCGACGCGCTGCACGACGAGGCAGGACCAGGTGAACCCGCCGCCCCCGGTCAGGACGAGCGCGTACTCGTCCGGTCCCGGCAGGTCCCGCGCCATGATGTCCGCCAGGTTGGCGAGGACGTCGCCGCAGCCCAGGTGGCCGGTGCGGGCGCCGAGGCGCAGCGGCTCCGCCGCGAGCAGTTCCCGGACGACGGGCAGGTACATCAGCTCCAGGACCTTCGGGCCCAGGCGGGGCAGGGCGACGCAGCGTATGCGCGGCGAGTCCGGGCTGAGGTCCGCGTCCGCGAGAGCGCGCAGCAGGACCTCCCGCACGGCCTCCGGGCCGGTCTTGGCGAACCGGTCCATGCCGCCCGCCTCCAGGAAGGCCCGTTTGGTGCGGCGGATGTCGATGGGGCGGCTGTGGGCCAGCGGCGCGGGACTGAACTCGTCGGTGCCCCGGTACATCGACTCCATCTCGGGCGCGGCCACCACGGCGTGGGCGGCGAGCCGCAGTCCGGGCCCGGAGCGGCCGAGGACGGCGGCGGTGGCGCCGTCGCCGTAGACGACCTGGTAGTCCCCGCGCCAGCGGTCGAATCCGGCCGGGTCGAAACGGTCCCCCGTGGTGACCAGCGCATGGCGGAGGGAGGGGTCGGCGGTCAGGTGGACCGCGGCGGTGTGCAGGGCCATGGCGCCGGCATGGCACATCTGCTGGATGCCGAACGGCACGGCGGCCGTGGCTCCGAGGCGGTCGGCCACGTAGTGGGCCGGCGACCAGAAGTCGTGGCCCTGGTGGTAGATCCAGTTGTGCAGCAGCAGACCGACGGCGCCGGCCTCGACGCCCGCCCGGGCCAGGGCCTCCCGCCCGGCCAGCACGGCCATGTCGGGGGCCGAAGTCCCGTACGACACGGGCACCTCGGCCACTCCGGCGGCGGCCGGGACGTCGGGTTCCAGGGCGCCGTCGGCCACCAGGGCGTAGGCGCTCTGGAGCGTGTCGGGCAGCCAGGTCACGGCCGACTGCACGGTCAGCCCGTCGCTGAAGCGCATCGCGGGTCCTCCTGTCCCGGGCTCAGCCCATCGGCGCGGCAGGCCCCCTGCGGGCCGCCGCACACGGACAGACCGGCCGGTGTCCGCGGCGGATACATCGGCCGTGGGTGTACGTGCCGGGGCGCCGCCGTGATCTGTGCCCACGGGCCTCGTCCGAGTCCCGCCCGGCCGCAACGGCACGGTGCCGTCCCGCGGCCCGGGCACACAGCAGAGCGAAGCGAAAGGCGAACCGATGTCGTCGAGGGAGCGCACCGCGGCCGAACTGTGGGACGGCTGGCTGGAGATGTGGAACGAGGACCCGGAAGCCGCGCACAAGATCATCGGCACGGAGTACCGGGTTCATCTGCCCACCGTCGGCGCGACGATCGACCCGTCCGCCATCCGGGACGCGGCCTCGATGGCCGCGTGGGTGCGCGGGTTCACGGGCAAGTTCGAGGACCTGCGCTACGAGACGCACTTCGGGCCGTTGGCCGACGGGGAGTTCGCGGTCTGCCGCTGGTTCGGCACCGCCACCTGCCTCGGGCGTACCGGCTGGCCGTCGGACGTGCCCGGCAAGCGGATCACCTGGGTCGGCGTGGACATCCTGCGGATCGTCGACGGCTGGATCGTCGAGGCCTGGACGCAGGGCGCGGAGACCGACGAACTGCCGCCGTCCAGGGCCTGAGCCGCGTCCGAGGCGTGTTTCCGTGGCGCCGGGTGCTCGCATGTACCCGGGGCCTCCGTCCGCCGGGTGCTCGCATGTACCCGGTGCTTCCGTCCCCGGGTGCTCATGGCCCGTCGTGTGCGGTCACGGCGGGCCGTGAGCACCCCCGGTCCTGCGTGCCGCACCACCGGTGCGTCCGCGTGCGGGGCGGCGGGCGTGTCCGTGTGTGCGGCGTGTCCGGATGTGCGGCGCGCCCGCGTGTGGGGCGCCCTCGTGTGGGGCGCCTGCCCGGTGGGCGCCGGGCCGGAGACGGGCCGGGGGCGGCGCTGATCAGCTACTCCAGCTCTCCACCGGCAGTGACGCCACGCAGGCCTTGGCCCAGGGCTCGTCCAGGTTCCACAGGTCCATGGCCGCCATGTCATTCAGCATCATGCCGAGGGACAGGAACCTTTTCACGGTCACGTCGTCCGCGCCGGAATTCTCCTGGATGGTGTTCCACATACGGCCGAAACCGGTTTGTGCGGCGCTGCGGATTTTCGGGTCGTCGCAGGCCGCGAAGCCATGGAGTTGAATCAGCAGAAAAACCCGGTCCCGGACCAGTCGGCGGTAGTTCTCTCCCATGGCGACCAGGGCATCGACGCCGGTCAGGCCCTTGGAAGATTCATTGAACGTTTCAATGATCCGGTCGAAGGACTCCTCGAGAACGGCAATGAAAAGCCCCTTTTTGGTCCCGAAAATCCGGAAGACATAAGGCTGGCTGATGTCTGCTCTGCGGGCGATGGTCTCCACCGAGGTCCCGTAGTAGCCGCCGCGAGAGAACTCCTCGGAAGCGACGCGCAGAATCTGCTTGCGGCGTTCCTCGCCCGTCATGCGTCCCATGAACCACATGAAACCACGTGCCGGACCGGGTGTGTCCGGGACGGTCGCCCGGTGCCTCTTCGGATCGGTTGACTGAGTAGTGACTAACTACTACCTTGAGCCCGCTGCCTCCCCGCAGCGGAGCCGTGCCGCCCAGCCCACCGAAGGGAAACAGAAGAGATGTCCCAGACCGCAGGGAACGCCGTTCCCTCCCAGGTCACGGCCCAGGAACCGGTCGAGTCCGCGGCGGACCGGCGCCGCCGCACGCTGGTCTTCCTCGTGGTGTGCGCCGGGTTCGTGATGTCCAGCCTGGACATGATGATCGTCAACGTCGCCTTCCCCGCCCTGGAGCAGGAGTTCAGCGGCAGCACGGCGGGCCTGTCCTGGACCCTCAACGCCTACTCGATCGTCTTCGCGGCCTTCCTCGTGCCCGCCGGCCGGCTCTCCGACCGCTCCAGCCGCAAGAACGGATTCCTGCTCGGGCTCGGCCTGTTCACCCTCGCCTCCGCGCTGTGCGCCGCGTCGCAGGGCGTGGCCATGCTGGTGGCCTCCCGCGTGCTGCAGGCCGCGGGGGCCGCGGCGATGGTGCCCACCTCGCTCGGACTGCTGCTCGCCGCCTACCCGGCGGACCGGCGCGGCGGTGCCGTACGCGCCTGGACGGCGGTCGGCGGCGTGGCCGCGGCGCTCGCGCCCATCGTCGGCGGTGCGCTGGTCAACCTGGACTGGCGCTGGATCTTCCTGATCAACCTGCCGTTCGGGGTGGCCGCCCTCCTCGTCGGCCGCCGGGTGCTGCCGGCCGCCGCGACCGCCGAGCGCGGTCCGCTGCCCGACCTGCTCGGCTCGGTGCTGGTCGTCGTCGCGGTCGGCGGCGCCTCGCTGGCCCTGATCAAGGCCCCGGAGTGGGGCTGGACCTCCGCCCGGGTGCTGGGCTGCCTCGCGCTGACCGTCGTGAGCCTCGCCGAGTTCTTCCGGCGCTCCGCCCGGCACCCCAACCCGGTCGTGGCGTTCTCGCTGCTGCGGGTGCGCTCCTTCAGCCTGGCGAACCTGACCGCCCTGGTGTTCAACACCTGCTTCGGCGCGATGCTGTTCTCCTTCATGCTGTGGAGCCAGAACGTGTGGGGCTACTCGGCACTGCGGACCGGTCTCGCGCTCGCTCCCGGCACGTTCCTGATGCCGCTGGTGGCCATGGCCGTCGGGCCGCTGTCGAAGAAGCTGGGGGCCGCGACGGTGGTCGTCGCCGGCTGCGCCCTGCTCGCCGCAGGTGTCGTCTGGTGGGGCGTCGCGGCGCAGAGCCACCCCGACTACGTGACCGTGCTGCTGCCCGGTGCCCTGCTGACCCCGGTCGGCACGATCCTCGGCACCACCGCGCTGGTCGGTCTCGCCACCAAGGACCTGCCGCCCGCGTCCTTCGCCACCGGATCCGCGGTCAACCTGATGGTCCGCCAGGTCGGTCTGGTCATCGGCATCTCGGTGTTCATCGCCGCCCTCGGCACCCCGGGCTCCGCGCAGGCCACCCTGGACGCGTTCCGGCACGCCTGGTACCTCACCGCCGGGATCGGTGTCCTCGCCCTGCTGATCGGGCTCCTGCTGGGCCGGCGGAGCGACGCGCAGGACGCCGCGTAGCGCGGGCGGCGCCGCAGGGGCCCACGACTCCGACGCCCCCCCGGGCCCGCCCCCCCCGACCGCCGCCCGGAGCCCAAGACCCCCGCTGGGCTCCGGGCGGCTCCGCACGTTGCCGCCCCGACGCCACCGACGCGCCCCGCCACCGTCGCGCCCCGCCACCGTCGCGCCCCGCCACCGTCGCGCCCCGACGCCGACGCGCCCCGACGCCGACGCGCCCTGGCGCTCGTACGGCGTCTATCTGTGGGACGGCCGGGCGCGGCTGTATCCGGCCCGGTGCCGAGCGGCTCTGTAGGGGCGTCAACAGCGGCGATCCGAGGGAGTTCGGCCATGAAGTTCGAGGGCGGACTGGGCATCAAGGCGGTCACCACCTGGCTCCCCAGTACTACTCAGACCACAGCAGACCAGGTGGCCGCCGGCCGCCTCGACCCCGAGCGCGCCCGGCAGCTCGGCGTCACGGAGCTTCCCGTGACCGACAGCCTGGCCGCACCCGAGATGGCCGTGCGGGCCGGCCGCAGGGCACTGGAACGCGCGGGCTGGGAGCCCGGCCGCGTCGGCCTGTACGCCCATGCGCGGGTCTTCCACCAGGGCCACGAGAAGTGGTCGTACGCGCACTACGTCGCGGGCCGGCTCGGCCTGCCGTCGACCGCCCTGCCCTTCGGCATCGAGGCGTTGTGCACCGGCGGCGCCACCGGCCTGCTGCTGGCCGCCACCCAGTTGCTCGGCGACCCCTCGCTGTCGGCCGCGCTCGTCACCACCGGCGAGCGCTACTACGCGCCGGTGTGGGACCGCTGGAGCATGCACCCGGACATCGGGTACGGCGACGGCGCGACCGCGGCACTGCTGCACCGGCGCGACGGCGGCCGCGACGACCTGCACCTGCTGTCCCTGACCCACTCCACCGACAACCGGCTCGAAGGCATGGAGCGCGGCCACCGGCCCTTCACCCAGGTGCCGATGCAGGACCGCGATACCTGGGAGACCAACGACGTACGCCGGGACTTCTACGAGGCCATGGGCAAGGAGATCTTCCCCCGGGCGGCACGCCTGCACGTGCGGGCCTCCCTTGACCAGGCGCTCGCCGAGGCGGAGCTGGAGCCGGACGACCCGCGCATCCGGCTGTTCACCATGCCCCGCATGGGACCCCGCCTCGTCGACCTGATGTACGGCTGCGTGGAGGGCGTGCTCAAGGCGGAGACCGTCCTGCTCGGCGGCCGTACCGGGCACCTCGGCGCGGGCGACATGATCGCGAACATGGCCGACATCGTCGGCCACCGCATGCTCCGCCCGGGCGAGATCGCGGTGGTGGCCGGTGCCGGCGGCGGCTTCACCTGGTCCACCGCGATCGTCCAGGCGCCCGAGCAGTAGGGCCTCCGGCCGGGCCCGCGCCAGGGCCCCGCAGCGCACCCGTCGAAGAGCCCCGCGCGGCCTCCGCCCGCGGGAAGGAAGGCACCCACATGAGTCACCAACCGCCCGCCCACGGGGCCGACCGGATCGTGGTCGGCATCAGCGGGGCCACGGGCATCGCCTACGGCATCCGTGCCCTGCAGGTCCTGCGGGCCGCGGGGGTCGAGACGCACCTCGTGATGTCGCGGTCGGCGCGGCGGACGCTGGCGTACGAGAGCGAACTGACCACCGCCCAGGTGCACGAGCTCGCCGACTTCCACTACTCGCCCGACGACGTGGGGGCGCCGATCGCCAGCGGTTCCTTCCGCACCCGCGGCATGCTGGTCGCCCCCTGTTCGGTGAAGAGCCTCGCGCAGATCGCCGTCGGCACCTGCGACACGCTGCTCGCCCGCGCCGCCGACGTCACCCTCAAGGAGCGGGGCCGGCTCGTGCTCATGGTCCGTGAGACGCCGCTGACCCTCACCCACCTGCGCAACATGACGACGGTGACGGAGAACGGCGGCATCATCGCGCCGCCCGTCCCCGCCTTCTACACCCGCCCCGCCGGCCTCGCCGACGTGATCGACCAGTCCGTCGGCCGTGCGCTGGACCTCTTCGGCATCGACACCGGCACCTTCCCCCGCTGGGGGGAGCCGGTCCTGCCGTCCACCACCCCGACCGACTGGCGACTCGAACAGAGCGCGAGCCACGTGTGACGCCTGAGGACACACCCATGAGGAAGCATCTGAAGAGCCTGCGCGAGTACCTCGACGCGCTCGGCGAGCTGGGCGACGTGCGCGCCCTGCACACCCCGGCCGACACCCACCTGGAGATCGGCGCCGTCATCCGGCGCAGCGCCGAGAACCGCGACCCGGCCCCGCTGTTCACCGCCGTCAAGGGCCACGCCCCCGGCTTCCGCGTGCTCGGCGCCCCCGCGGCCCTCAGCTCGGCACCCGGCGCGCCCTGGGCCCGGGTCGCGCTGTCGCTCGGCCTCGACCCCGCCACCCACCCGCTGGACATCGTCGGCGCACTCGCCGAGGCCCGGGGCCTGCCGCCCGTGCCCCCGGTCGTCGTGGACTCCGGCCCCTGCCAGCAGAACGTGCTGCTGGGCGAGGACGCCACCCTGGACGCCTTCCCGGTGCCGCTCATCCACGACGGGGACGGCGGACGGTACGTCAACACCTGGGGCGCCATCGTCGTCCGCACCCCCGACGGACGATGGACCAACTGGTCCATCGCCCGCGTCATGATGCTCGACGGCCGCCGCATGGCCGGCATGGTCCGGCCGCTGCAGGACGTCGGCAAGATCTTCCGGATGTGGCGGGAGCGCGGCGAACCCATGCCGTTCGCCCTGGTCCAGGGCGCCGAGCCGGCCGTGCCCTTCGCCTGCGGCATGGGACTGCCCTCCGGCACCGACGAGGCCGGCTACCTCGGCGCGCACTTCGGGGAGCCGCTCGAGCTCGTGCGCTGCAAGACCGTCGACCTCGACGTGCCGGCCACGGCGGAGATCGTCATCGAGGGTCACGTCTCCCTCGACGAGACCGCCCCCGAAGGCCCCATGGGCGAGTACGCCGGGTACCTCACCGGCAAGGCCAACCCCTGGCCCGTCTTCCACATCAGCGCCATCACCCACCGCGACGACCCCATCCTGCCGGTCGTCTCGGCCGGCAAGCCGGTCGAGGAGGACCACACCGCGGTCGGCACCACCTACTCCGCCGAGGCGCTGCACCAGTTGCGCGCCGCCGGCCTGCCGGTCACGGGCGCGTGGATCGTGCCGGAGTCCGCCATCAACCTGCTCGTGGTCACCGTGGCGCGCGACTGGCGCGAGCGCACCGGATACACCAGCACCCGGATGATCACCCGGGCCGTCGCCCACCACGCGCTGCGCCCCAAGGTCGGCTACTGGGTCACCCGCGTCATGGTCATGGACGACGACATCGACCCCACCGACACCCGCGACGTGCTGTGGGCGTTCCACACCCGCAGCCACCCCACCCGCGGTCAGCTGCTCATCGAGGACCAGAAGGTCACCCCGCTGCACGTCTTCTACTCGCCGGACGAACTCGTCGAGGGCGGACCGAAGATCGCCTACGACTGCCTGCTCCACCCCGACGAGGACAAGCGGGCCCGCAGCACCGCCTTCAAGGACAACTTCTCCGCCGACGTCCAGGCCCGAGCCCTCGCCATCTGGGAGAACCGATGACCGAGACGACCACCGCCCACCGCCCCGCCGACACCGCCCGGCGGCCCCGCCGGGTGGCGCTGGTCAGCGGCGGCTCCCGCGGCATCGGACGCGCCGTCGCCGTGCGCCTGGCCGCCGACGGCTACGACATCGCCTTCTGCGGGCGCGGCCCCTCGCCCGCCGCCGACGAGACCGCCGAACTGGTACGGGCCCAGGGCGCCGCCTGTTTCCACCAGCCGTGCGACGTGGCCGACCTCCAGGCGGTCGACACCTTCGTCAAGCGCGCCGAGGCCGAACTGGGCCCCGTGGACGCCCTGGTCAACTCCGCCGGCATCGTCAGGGACAACCACCTGGTGATGATGCCGGTCGAGGACTGGACCTCGGTCATCGACACCAACCTCACGGGCACGTTCCACTTCTGCCGTACCGTCGGCTTCGGCATGCTGAAGCGGCGCTCCGGCGCGATCGTCAACGTCTCGTCGGTGGCCGGGGTGTACGGACACGCCACCCAGGCCAACTACGCCGCCTCCAAGGGCGGCGTCAACAGCCTCAGCCGCACCCTCGCCAAGGAGCTGGCCCGGCACAACATCCGCGTCAACGTCGTCGCCCCCGGCTTCATCGACACCGACATGACGGACGGCCTCACGGACAAGGCCCGCAGCCAGGCGCTGGCCGCGGTGCCGCTGCGGCGCTTCGGAACCGCGCGGGAGGTCGCCGACCTGACCGCGTTCCTGCTGTCCGACCAGGCCGCCTACATCACGGGCCAGGTCCTGCAGATCGACGGAGGCGTCGCGCTGTGACCGCCCCGCACCCGCCGCTGCGCCCGGACGAGCTGCACATCTGGTGGCTCGCCGTGCCACCGCCGGGTGCGGGCACCGAAGCGGCCCTGTCGCTGCTCGACCCGCGTCAGCGGGAGAGGGCCGCGCGGCCGCTTCGGCCACTGCACCGGCACCGCCGGGCCCTCGCGCACGCGGGTCTGCGCGTGCTGCTCGGGGCCTGCCTGCGCGTTCCCCCGCAGGACTGCGAGCTGTACCGCACGCCGTGCCCGGTGTGCGGCGGGCCGCACGGGCGGCCCCGGGTGGCGGGCGCGCCCGGCCTGGAGTACTCGATGGCGCACACCGGCGACCACGTCGTCTACGGCCTCGCGCGCCTCCCGGTCGGCGTGGACGCGGAGCGTTTCCCCGTGGCCCCGCACACCGAACGCGCGGTGACGCGCTGGCTGCCGCCCGGCCGGCGCCGGTGGCTGGAGAGCCTGCCCGCACCGGAACGCGCCGCGGCCTTCGCGCGCTGCTGGGTCCGCACCGAGGCACGGGCGAAGGCCGTCGGCGCGGGGCTCGCGCACGGCGTGCCGGCGGCGGCCGGGACCGGGAACGACCCGGGGCTGCTGACGCTGGATCTGACGGCACCGGACGGCGTCGCCGCCTCGGCGGTCCTCACGGCCGCCGGCCCGGACATGGCCGCCGGGGGCCGGATCCGGGTGCGTACCCGTACATTGACGCCGGAGCGCATACTCGACGCGGCGGCGGCGACCAGGGCACAGGGAGGGACGACATGGCGGACGGCGAAGGCGAAGGCGAAGGCGAAGAGCTGTTGAGCCGGGTCCGCGCCGCCGTCGGCCCGGTCCCCGAGGACCTGGTGCGCGCCGTCGCCGCCTGGCCCGCCCCCCTGCCGCCGACCACGGACGACGCGTGCGCGCCCCCGGACCCGGCCCGGCCCGCCGCCGTCACGCAACGGCCGGCCACGGACCGCTGACGTCACTCCGCGCGGAGCGGTCCGCCGTGTTCACACCGCGGCCGGTCACGGACGCCGCATGCGCCTGCCCGGAGCCGGAGCGGCCCGCCGCCGTCACACCGCGGCCGGGCGGGGGTCGTCGACGTCCTCCATCGCCCGCAACTGCTCGGCCAGTCGGCGCAGGGCGCGACCGCGCAGGGGTCCGACCGAACCACGGGCGATGCCGAGCCGGCGGCTGACCTCGTCGTAGCCGGGCGCCGGGTCGGCGCTGAGGAGGGCCAGCAGCCGCTGGTCGCGGTCGGGCAGCCGGGCCAGGGCGGCGAGCACCTGGGCGTCCCGCTCCCGCAGCAACAGCGCGTCCTCGGGGCCGGGTTCGGCGGCGGAGGGACGTTCCAGGGTGCCCGCGTCGCCCACCGGGACGTAGCGCCCGGAGCGCTCGTACTGGCGCAGGCTCTCGCGCCGCGCGCAGGTCGTCAGCCAGGCCGGGAAGCGTTCCGGGGTGTGCATGCGCGGCAGGCTCTGATACACCCGCAGCCAGGTGAGCTGGAAGACCTCCTCGCAGTCGGCGGGGCTCAGCCGGTGCGAGCGGGCCACCGTCCACACCACGGGGGCGTAGCGCTCGACGAGCCGGGACCAGGCCTCCTGGGAGCCGGAGAGGCAGGCGGTGATCAGTTCAGCCGGTCCGGTCTCGGGCTGCGTCCGAGTCGTAGACGTCGAAGACATGGTTTCCTTCCGGGCGCCGGAGGGGCTGACCGGCCGCCGTGCGATCGAACGGTCCTGGCGGGCTGGGCGCTGGGCGCGATGACGGTGGGGCGTACGGCGAGGGGGCGTGACGGTGGGGCGTACAGCGGTGGGGCGTATGGCCGTGCGGTGTGGAGCCGCGTGACCGGACCGGCCCCTGCGGCGGGGAGCCGCAGTCGGAGCCGTCGGGCCCCCGGTCGCGTCCGTGGCCGGGCGCGACCGGGGGCGGAGAGGTGTCAGGCGTCGCCGGTGCCGGTGTCCAGGACGACGCAGCCCACCGAGCCGTCCCGGGACACCGCCGTCACCAAGGCCGTACGGCCGACGCGGGCGCCCTCCCGCTGCCACAGCGCGAGCAGCGCGGCGATCTGCAGCGCACCCCCGGCGCTGAAGCACTCGCCGACCGCCTCCTTGACCCGCACGGCCTCCGGCCGGCGTCCGTCCAGGGCCAGTTCCACACCGCGCTCCTCGGCCCGCTGAAGTCCCGTCAGGCCGGTGGCGCCCAGGGACACCGCCGTCACCTCACCCGCGGACCTGCCGCTGCGTTCCAGGGCGCGGCCGATCACCGACGCGAGCTCCGGGACGAGACGCCCGCGTTCGGCGAAGCCGGTCTCGCAGGCGAGCACCCGGGCGAGCACCGGCCGGCCGGCGGCCCGGGCCGGGCCCTCCGGCTCGACGACGAGGACCGCGGCACCCTCGCCGACGGCGGCCTCCGCGGCGAGCGCCCCCGAGCGGTGCCAGCCCCAGGCGCTCTGCGCGCAGAACTCCTCCACGCCGCCCACCAGCAGGCGTTCGGCGTGCCCCTGGCGCAGCGCGTTGCGGGCGTACCGCAGCGCCTGCACCCCGGCCAGATGGCCGCCGGCCAGGGTGGCGTTGACCCCCCGCAGACCGTGCCGGATGGCGATCTGACCCGCCGCGCAGTTCATCACGGTGTTGGGGAACAGACTGGGGTTGACCAGGTACGGCCGCTCCAGGCGCAGGGTCTCCAGCGAGTACTCGCTGGAGCTGCGGATGCTGCCGGTGCTCGTGCCGAGCACGACGCCCGTGCGGTCGCCCACCGGTTCCGGCAGCGAGTCCAGGGCCAGCCGGCAGGCGACGAGCGCGAGCCGGGTCGTGCGGTCCAGGTGCCGTACGCCCTTGCGGCCGATCAGCTCGGCCTCCCGCAGGTCCGGCACGGCACGGGCCGGCCGGGGCGGCAACGTCTCGCCGTCCTGCAGCGCGGGCTCCGCGTGCGCGGGCAGTTCCCCCGCCACCGCCCGGCCCAGCGCCTCCAGACCGAGCCCGGCCGGTGTCGCCGCGCCCACGGCCGTGACGGCGAGCGGTGTCACGGCCGCGGCGGCACGGGCCGGGGCCGCCTCGACGACGGGCGCGCTCATGCGACCCTCCCCAGAATCGTGATGGCGTTGTTCCCGCCGAAGGCGAAACCGTGGTTCTGCACCACCCGTGGGGCGGCCGGCCGCGCGGTGCCGGGCACCGGGTCGACGCCTTCGCCGAGCGCGGGATCGACCGTCTCGACCCCCGCCGTCGGCGGCAGGAACCCCTCGTGCAGCGCCTGGCAGCACACCAGCGCGCCGAAGCCGCTCGCCGCGCCCATGGTGTGCCCGATCATCGACTTGATGGAGCTGATCGGGGGGATGCGCTCCCCGAACACCTCCCGGGCCGCCGCGACCTCGGTAGCGTCGTTGGTCCGGGTGCCGGTGCCGTGCGCGCAGATGTAGTCGATGTCCTCGGGCGTCACGCCCGCGCTGCGGTGCGCCGCCCGGATGCAGGCGGCGATGCTGGTCGGATCCGGGTGCACCATGTGCTCGGCGTCGCAGTTGACGCTGTAGCCGAGCACCTCGGCGTAGATCCGCGCTCCCCGGGCGACGGCACGGTCGTACGGCTCCAGCAGCAGCGCGACCCCGCCCTCGGCGGTGAGGATGCCCGAACGGTCGGCGTCGAAGGGCCGGCAGACCTCCTCGGCGAGCGCGCCGAGCCGGTAGAAACCGGCGTGCGCCCAGCGGTTGAGGGAGTCCGCGCCGCCCGCGAGCATGCAGTCGGCCTCGCCGCCCGAGACCATGTCGTAGGCGTAGCCGAGCGCGTAGTTGCTCGCCGAACACGCGGTGGCCAGAGTCAGCGCCTCACCCGGCAGGCCGAGTTCACGGTTGACCGCGGTGGCGATACGGCCCGCGGGGACCGCGCCGACGCGCCCGGCCGGCAGCGACTTGAGCCCGTCGGCCGCCCAGGCGGCGACGAGTTCCTCGATCACCGCGGACTCGCCGCTGGTCGTGCCCATCACCGAGCCGGTCCGCGCCCGGACGAGGTCGGCCTCGGTCAGGCCTGCGTCCTCGACGGCGAGCCGGGCCGCGGACGCGGCGAACTGCCCGCTGCGGCCCCACTGGCCGGGGTCGATGCGCCGCAGCCACTGCCGCGGTTCGAAGTCGTGCACCTCGCCGGCGTGACGGTGCGGGAACCCGGTGGTGTCGAAGCCGGCGATGGGGGACGTGGTGCGCCGTCCGGCCTTGATCGACGCCGTGAACTCCGCCGCCCCGATCCCGGCGCTGCTCACGGCGCCGAGACCGGTGACGACGACACGGCGGGTGCCCGGCTCAGCCATCGGTCCCGCCCCGCAGGTTGCGGACCACGACGGCACGCACACCGTCGAGGTCGCCCATCTCCGTGAGGTCGTCCTGCGGGATGGTGACCCCCAGGTCCTTCTCGATGCGGGCCAGGATCTCGATGGCCAGCAGCGAGTCGGCGCCGTGGTCCTCGATGAAGCTGCTGGTGTCGGACAGTTCGTCCGGCTCCAGTTCCAGCACCTCGATGATGATGGCGCGCAGTTGGGCGTCCTGCTCGGCGGTGAGGGTGACGGTCGTCTCGGAGTTCATGGGGCTCTGCCTTTCGTGGAGAAGGAGGACGGACGGGCTGCCGCCCGTCATGCGAAGGACGGACGGGCTGCCGCCCGTCACGCGGCGGTGTGGGAGCGGTGGGCCGGCACCGGGGACGGCGCACCCCGGTGGCGCAGGTTGACGGCCGAGGCCCGGGCGAGGGCCACCGGGTTGAGGAAGCGCAGCGGGCCGATGAGGCGGGAGGCGAACAGGTGCATGTGGCGTGCCATGGCCTCGTCCCGGGCCGCCGCCGAGAACATCAGCCGCTCGAAGGGGTTGAACGGCCGCGAGGTGGCGTAGTCGGCGGCCAGGTGCTGGTGGCCGCCCAGCCCCTTGCGGTGCCGACGCGCGTAGGACGCCAGGGCCTGGTCGAGGTCGCCCCGCCCGGCGGCGGCCGGGGCGACCGCCTCGGCCAGCCACTGGGCGGTCTGCAGCGCCCAGCCGCAGCCGACTCCCCATAGCGGGTCGCCGACCAGGGCCGCGTCACCGATGAGGGCGATGCCGGGAGCGGTCGGCCGGCGGGAGATCAGCGGGTAGCTGACGGTTCCGGTGATCTTCGTGACCCGCTCCGCGGAGTCGATCGGCGGCGCCTGGGGCAGGGACCGCACGAAGTTCAGGTAGGCCCCTTCGAGGTCCTCGCGGAAGGCGGGCAGCTTCTTCTTGTCGGGGATCACCGCGACCACGGTGACGCCGTCGTCGTTGGGCATCGCGTACGCCACGTCCGGCTCCAGGAACCAGCAGTGTGTGATGCCGTCCGGCAGCGGGAGGTTCCTGAAGTGCGCGAAGTAGCTGAACCGTCCGTTGGGGTGGGTCTTGGCGGGGATCTCGGCGAGGCGTGCCACCGCCGAGTCCTTGCCGTCGGCGCCCACGACGAGGCGGGCGCGCAGCTCGCTCTCGCCCTCGGGCCCCGTGACCCGGACGCCCACCGTGCGCTCGCCCTCCCGGACGAGCCCGCTCACCGTGTGCCCGGTGAGCAGGTCCACGCCCGGGGTCTCGGCGGCGTGCGCCCGGATCAGCGGGTCGAGGGTGCTGCGCCGGATGTTGAAGGCGTAGGGCAGTTCGGGGCCGCCCGGCGCGGCCTTGGGTTCGATCCAGCCCCAGCGGGTGTACCAGCGGGCCTCGTTGCGGACCGCGCCGGCCTTCTCCAGGGCGGGGATCAGCCCGAGTTGGTCGAGGACCGGGTAGGCGCAGGGCTGGAGGTAGTGGGTGCACAGCACCTTGTGCGCGGCCGGGTCGGATCGGCGTTCCAGCAGGGCGACGCGGAGACCGCGTCGGGCGAGGAGGGTCGCCGCGGCACTGCCGGCGATGCTGGCTCCGCTGATGACGACGTCGTAGCCGCGGTTTCCGGGCGAGGTCATGCGCTGATCGCCTCCTTGTCGGTGGGGCGTGGGCCGGTGGCTGCCAGGAACGCGGCGACCTGCTCGGCCACCTCGTCCGGCTGCTGCAGTTGGCAGAAGTGGGTGAGGCCGGGATCCCGGTGGAGCCGGATGTCGGGTATCGAGGCGAGGAGTTCGTCGAGCGCCGCCTCGGGCGCCGAGGGGTCGTGGGTGCCGCTGACCACCAGGACGGGCGCCCGGACGCGGTGCAGCGGCAGTTCGGGGGTGTGGCTGAGCAGGGCGTAGAACTGGAGGAACCCGTAGGGCTCGACGCGCTCGCGCACCTTGTCGACCATGGCGTCGACGATGTCCGCCGGCAGGGAGCGGGCGCGCGGCCCGAGCTGGGCCCGCAGCCCCTCGGCGAGCACCCCGCGGAACCGGCCCACGGCCTCCTGGAAGAACCGTGCGTCGACCGGCTGGTCGTGCGGCCGGTACACGGGGGCCACCAGCACGGTCGGCGTGGCCGCGCACACCGTGCCGCGGGTGAGCAGCGCCAGGTGCGTGGTCGCGCCGAACGAGTGGGCGACGACGGCCTCGGCCGGTGCGGGCAGCAGGTCGAGCCCCCTGTGCAGCCATACGGTGGACGCGCCCCGCTCCGGCCACAGATGGCGCGATCCGTTGCGCCAGGGCAGGTCCAGGGCGAACAGGCGCAGGTGGGCGGGAAGCCGCTCGGCGAGCGGCTTCCAGGTCTCCCAGCTCTCCTCGAAACCGTGGACGAGTACGACGGATTCGGCCTCCGGATCCGGCGCCGGACGCTCCCACACGCGCAGCGTCTCGCCGTCCACCTCGCGGTCGACGACCGGCCGCCAGGAGCAGGTCGGCGGTGACCCTCGGTCTGCCTGTAGCACGCGCCTCTCACCTCACCTCTCGCCGTGCGATTCGGGCCAGTTGGCCGATGACGATAGGGAGCGGGGTGGCTGCGGGGGGAGCGCGGTGGAGACCCGGTGAAGGGGGCGTGGAGTCGTCGTCCAGCCGGGGAGCAGCGGGACTTCAGCGATGCTTCAACGGAACCGCGGTGGCCGCACGGTGTGTCGTGTCCCCAACTGGGCCGAGTTTTGCCAGAGTTTGACGCCGCCCTTCACAGCGGGCTTTAACCTGCGGGGACCGGGTCAACTCCGTTGTGTGGCCGTGTGATCACGATTGACAAACCGACTGGCGGATTTTTAGGGTCGGAGTGACTGATGACTAACGACTAACTGGGGGAAGTCGATGGACATATCAGTGTTGGGCTCGTTCAGTGTCCGAATATCGGGTGCCGATGCCGCTCCGACAGCCGTGAAGCCCGCCAAGCTCCTGGCCCTTCTCGCACTGAACCGGGGGCGTACCGTCCCGGTGACCGATTGCGTCCGGGAACTGTGGACGGGCGACGAGCCCCGCACCGCCTGCGCCGCGATCCACACCTACATCCGCAAGCTCCGCGAGATGATCGCCGCGGGCAGCCCCGACCGCGACCCGAAGTCCGTCATCAGTACCCGCCCGGGCGGGTACGTGCTCAACGTCGTCCCCGGTCGCATCGACTCCGAGGAGTTCGGCCGGCTCGCGGAGCGGGGGCACCAGGCGTTCGCCGCAGGTGACGACACCCTCGCAGCGAATCGTTTCCGCGGCGCGCTCGCCCTCTGGCGCGGCCCGGTCCTGGCGGACCTGCCGATCGGACCGGTCCTGACCATCCACAAGAGGGGCCTGGAGGAGCGCCGCAAGTCCGCCTTCGACCGGTGCATCGACGCCGAGCTCAGGCTCGGCCGCCACTACGAACTCCTCGGCGAACTGGTCGCCCACGCCGCTGACGACCGTACGCACGAACAGCTCCACGCCCAGCTCATGCTGGCCCTGTACCGGGCCGGCCGCCGTGTGCAGGCGCTCGAGGTCTACCGCGAGCTGCGGCACGAGCTCTCCAGCCGGCTCGGTCTGGAGCCGTCTCCGCGCATCCAGGCGCTGCACCAGGCGATCCTCAGGTCCGACGGCGCGCTCCACCGCTACGCCGGCGCGGGCCGGGAGACCCAGACGGCATGACCGGCAGACGGTCCCGCGGCGTGCGGCGGCAGGCCCGCCGGGTCGCGGACCGTCTTCGGCGCGGCCGGGCCGGGACGCCGGCTGCGCCCTGGACAGTATTCGCGCGGGGGAGACAAGGACAGCACGATCATGCAGGAGCGCGCTGAGCGGACGCGGAGCCGACTGGTGCGAGCCGCGGCGGCGGTCTTCGACGAGCAGGGCCTGGCGGCCGCGAACGTGGAGGACATCAGCCAGTCCGCGGGGGTTTCGAAGGGAGCCCTGTACTTCCACTTCCCGTCCAAGGACCATCTGGCGGACGCCGTGCGCGGTGCCTGCGCCGACCGCCTCACCGCGTCGGTGACCAGCATGCTGGACGACGGGGAGCCGCCGCTGCGGGTCCTGACGGACCTGCCACGGCTCGTCGCCGGCCTGCTCGCCCGGGACGAGATCGTCCGGGCCGGTCTCCGGCTGGGGCGCGAGCGCGGCGGCGGCGAGTACCGCACCGACCTGTGCCGGGAACTGCAGACGCTGATCCAGAACCTGCTGCAGAGCGCCGCGCAGCGCCGGGAGGTGCGCGACGGGCTGCCGCTGAGAACCTGCGCCTGGCTTCTGACCGGATTCCTGTTCACTTTGGAACGACGGGTTTTCACAAGCGGTTCGGAGGAGGAAATCCTCGAATTCATCGAGGAGGTCTGGAGCGTCCTGCTCCCCGGCCTCGCCGGCCGGCCGGACGAAAAGGAGATCATGGCGGCGGCTTCTTCACCGTCACAGGGCAAAAATTCCGCATTCAATTGAACGGCGAAATGTGCGGGAAACAGCGGTGGATGTGTCGCGGATGTATCCGCGGGCGTCCGCGGCCCCTCTGTCCTCGCACGAGAGGGAACGCGAGGGAACGAGAGGGGCAGACATGAGCGACGTGAGTGCATACGACGGCAAGGCGCTGCTGGACCGGTGGCTCGCCATGTGGAACGGGGACCTGGCGCTCGCCGACCGGATCATCGCGCCCCGGCTCCGGGTCCACCTTCCGGCCTTCGGCATGCCCCCCGAGGAGAACGTCCACGATCCGCGCACCATGGCCGAGTGGATCGCCCTCTTCCGCAGCTCCTACTCCGACGCCGCCTTCACCTGCGAACTGGGCCCGTTCACCGACGGGGACCACCTGGTCTCCCGGTTCCGCTTCACCGGCGTCTGGAACGGCGGCCGGCCCGGCAACGCCACCGCACCGGCCGGAACACCCGTCAGCTTCGCGGGAGTCGACACCCTGCGCCTCGAAGACGGGCGCGTCGCCGAGTACTGGCTGACCGACGACCAGCTCGACCTGTACGCACAGCTCGGCGCGGTGCGGGACCTGCCGCCGCAGCCGGCCCCCGGGCGCTGACCGCGGCGCACCGCGGCGCCGCGGGCCGTCGCCGGGTCACGCCGCGGACAGGTGGGCCAGCGCCCCCGACACCAGCGTCCGCACCCCGGGGACGAGCGTGGACAGGTCGGGGGCGAAGTGGGGGCTGTGGTTGCTGGGGACCGCCGCGAACTTCTCCATGAGGTCCGCGCCCGGGGCCGCCGCCCAGACGTCGGCGGGGGTGGTCGTGACGAACCAGTACGCGTACGGCACCCCGTCCGGCGCCAGGTGCGGGAAGTCCTCGCTGCCCATCGCCGCGCCCGGGTCGAAGACCGTCTCGGCGCCGAACACCTCGCTGTGCACGGCGGTCACGCGGTGGTCCGTGGCGGGGTCGTTGACCGTCACCGGGAAGTCCGCGCCCACGGTCACCTCGGGCTCGCGCGGGCACCCCGCGGCCAGGCACTCGCCCGCCGCGATGCGCCGGACCGCGGCGATCATGCGGTCCCGGACCGCGGCCGACTGGGTGCGCAGGTTCAGGGAGATGTGCGCCTCGGAGGGAATGACGTTGGGCCGGCTGCCCGCCTCGATCCGGCCCACCGTCAGTACGGCGGACTCCCGCGGGGCGATCTCGCGGCTGACGACGGTCTGCAGCCGGGTCACCAGGTAGGCGGCCGTGACCACGGGGTCGACGGTCGCCTCGGGGCGCGAACCGTGGCCGCCCCGGCCGTATACCACGATGTCCACGTCCGTGGAGGCGGACAGGATCAGGCCCGGGGAGTGCGCGTAGAGCCCGGCCGGGCCGGGGGCGGCGTGCTGGGCGAGCAGCACGTCGGGACGCGGGAAGCGCTCGTACAGCCCGTCCGCGACCATCGCCCGCGCGCCCTCGCCGGTCTCCTCGGCGGGCTGGCCCACCACGACCAGCGTCCCGGACCAGGTCTCCCGCCCGGCGGCCAGCGCCCGGGCCGCCCCGGCGAGCCAGGTGACGTGCAGATCGTGCCCGCAGGCGTGCATCACACCGGGGACCTCGGAGGCGTACGGCAGGCCCGTCTCCTCGGCGACCGGCAGCGCGTCCATGTCGGCGCGCAGCAGCACGGCCGGCCCGTCGCCGTTGCGCAGGACGCCGACGACCCCGGTGCCGCCGACGCCCTCGGCCGTCTCGTACCCGGCCGTGCGCAGCCGCTCCGCGAGCAGCGCCGCGGTGCGGTGCTCGCGCAGGGACAGTTCGGGATGGCGGTGCAGGTCCCGGTAGCAGTCCTCCAGGTCGGCGACCGGGACGTCGGCGGTGAGGTCCAGCGCGGTGTGTGCGGCGGGGGAGGTCACGGGATCAGCGTAGGCGGCCCGCGAAGCCCCCGGCGGGACCGGGCGCAGTGGCCGCGCCGGGGGCCGCTTGGGCGGGGGGCCTCCGCTCGGGCTCCGCGGCCCGTGCCGGTCCCGCGTTGGCCGCGGTCACCAGGGCGGCCACGGCGACGACGGCCGCGCCGAACCCGCGGACGTGACGCGCGGCTATGCGTCCGTGGAGCACGGAAGGGCGTGGGGGCACGGCAACCGACCTCGCAATGACAGCGGCGGATTAAGCGTGTTTAACGCTTCCCCAAGCTAGGGGCTGGGACGGGTCCCGGGGAAGGGATCCAGGGCAGTTGGCATGTGCGGGTAAGAGATTGACGAACGGTCAGAACACGGGCGTCGGTAAGTGGACTTACTGGCATGATGAACCGCATGGCGATGCGGGACGACCCGGAGACCATCGGGCGCAGGGTGCAGCGGCTGCGGCGGGAACGCGGGCTGACCCAGCGGCAGTTGGCCGAGCCCGCCTACACCCCCGCGTACATCTCCACCCTGGAGGCGGGCCGGGTCCGCCCCTCCGACGAGGCGCTCCGGCATCTCGCCGGGCGGCTCGGAGTGGCGTTCGACGAGCTGGCCACCGGCCGTCCCGCTCACCTCGCCACCGGGCTGCGGCTCAGGCTCACCGACGCCCGGCGCACCCTCGCCACGGGGGAGGCGGAGGTGGCCGCCGAGCAGTACGCCGCGCTGCTGGCCGAGGCCGAGGAGCACGGGCTCACCGCCGAGCGGGCCGCCGCGCTGCTGGGGCTGGGCGAGTGCGCGATGGAGCTGGGCGACCTGGAGGCGGGGCGGCAGTACTTCGAGCGGGCCGAGGAGTGCCTGGCCGACGCACCGCTGCCGAGCCGGGTCCCGGCGCTGCGCGGCCGTGCCGTGTCCCACTACCTGGCCGGTGAACTCCGCTACGCCTGCTACCTGTTGGAGACCACCCTCGACGAGCTGAACCGCTCCGGACTGCACGACCCGGACGCCCTGCTGCTGCTCTACGCGAGCGCCATCGGCCCGTACATGGACCTGGGCGCGCACGCGAGGGCGGCGCAGGCGGCCGAGTTCGCCCTCGCGCTCGCGCCCCAGGTCCGGGACCCGGCCCTGGTGGCCCGGATGCACCGCTCGGTCGCGCGCACCCTGCTCGCCGAGGGACGCCTGGCCGAGGCGGACACCAATCTCGCCAAGGCCGCCGAGCTGTACCGGCAGTTGCAGATCCGCACCGAGCTGGCCAACTGCCACTGGATGCGCGGCTACCTGTACGCGCAGAACGGCGAACTGGAGCGTGCCGAGAGCGAGTTGCGCGAGGCGCTGGCCATGCTGTCGGAGCAGCGCGCCGCCCTCTACAGCAGCCAGGTCGCGGTGGAACTGGCCGATGTGCTGCACCGGCGCGGCAGGTCCGCCGAGGCCGCCCGGCTGCTGCACGGCGTCCTCGGTGACATCGGCCCGGAGCGCGGCGCGGTGCACTCCGCCGCCGCGCACCGTCTCCTCGGCATCATCGCGGAGGACGCGCGCGACACGGAGGCCGCCGAGGAGCACTATGTGCGCGCCCTGAGCCTGCTGGAACGGGCGGGGGCCGCGGGCGACCTCGCGGACCTGTGCCGGCTGCTCGGCGACCTGCTGCGCCGCACCGGCCGGGTGGAGGCCGCCCTGGACGCCTACCGCACCGGCCTGGGCCACCGCACCGCGCCCGGCACGACGACCCTGGGACCGGCCCCCGCCCAGCCGCCGCTGTGACGACGGCGCCTACGGGGTGACGATCGGGAAACCCCGGTCAGGCCGGGTGACGTAGGAGAACAGGCGTTTGAGCAGGGCCCGGTCACCGTCCGTCTCGATGCCCGCGAGGCCGTGGCCGGTGAGCAGGCCGAGCAGTTCGGGGCGGGTCAGGGTGAGCGTCAGGCCCGCGTGCGGCTTCGGGGTGCGGTGCAGCGGCATGCTGCGGTGGGTGAGCGCGCCGTGTTCCAGGTT
Organism: Streptomyces sp. NPDC028331; assembly: GCF_055565775.1. Classification (NCBI taxonomy): domain Bacteria; kingdom Bacillati; phylum Actinomycetota; class Actinomycetes; order Kitasatosporales; family Streptomycetaceae; genus Streptomyces; species Streptomyces sp. NPDC028331. Next base: position 21,185 of record NZ_JBVHTR010000032.1, read on the forward strand.
GATGCGGTGGCGGCGCTCCTCGTCGATCACGATCAGATCGATGACCAGCCGTGGCTCCCGGGCCGCGCGCGGCCCGTCGATGCGCACCGCGAGGGCGTCCAGGAGCATGTCCACCGTGAGTTCCGCGGTCAGCTCGGGCGTGTCCGAGACGACGGCGGGCGCGCTCGCGCCCTCGCGCAGCTCCAGGGCGCCGGTCAGGTAGATGTTCCGCCAGGGCCCGTTCTCGGCGCCGTGCCCGAGGCGTTCGTACACGCCCGCCAGCGTCCGCTTCGCCTCCTCGTCGCCCGGGTCGGCGAAGACCAGGTGGTTGAGGAGGGTGGCGGCGAAGCGCAGATCACCGGCCTCCACGTACCGGCGGGCCGCCGCGAGCGCCGCCTTCGGGCCGCCCGCCACCTCCACGTACCGCTGCGCGAGGGCGACCGGGGGGTGCTCCCACAGGTGGGCGGGGTTGCCGTCGTACCAGCCCAGGTAGCGCTGGTAGACGGCCTTGACGTTGTGGCTGAGGGACCCGTAGTAGCCGCGTGCGTGCCAGACGCGCTCCAGCGCGGGCGGCAGCCGCAGCTCCTCCGCGATCTCCGGGCCGGTCAGTCCGCTGTTGAGCAGCCGCAGCGTCTGGTCGTGCAGATACGCGTACAGGTCGCGCTGCTCGGCGAGCAGCCGTACGACGCTCTCGTGGCCCCAGGTCGGCCAGTGGTGGGAGGCGAACGCCACGTCGTAGCCGTCGCCGAAGAAGTCGATGGCCTCGTCGAGGTAGCGGGACCACACCCGGGCGTCCCGGACGAGGGCGCCGCGCAGGGTCAGGAGGTTGTGCAGGGTGTGCGTGACGTTCTCCGCCAGGCACAGGGCGCGCTGCTCGGTGAAGAGGAAGTTCATCTCGGCCGGCGCCTCGGTGCCCGGCGTGAGCTGGAAGAGGATGCGCACGCCGTCGACGGTCTCCGTCTGTCCGGTGCGGGTGATGTCGACGGTCGGCGGGACGAGGGTGATCGTACCCGTGGACATGGTCAGACCGAGGCCCGTGCCGATCTGGCCGTCGGGCGCCTTCGCCAGCCGTTCGCCGTACATGAATCCGGCACGGCGGGACATCGCGGGTCCGGCGTACACGTTCTCGCTGACCGCGTGCTGAAGGAACCCGGCCGGCGCGAACACCGGCACGCCCGCCTCCGCCTCGCGCGGCAGCACCCCGCGGGCGCCGCCGAAGTGGTCGACGTGCGAGTGCGTGTAGATCAGCGCGGTCACGGGCCGCTCCCCGCGGTGCCGCCGGTACAGGGCGAGGGCGGCCGCGGCGCACTCGACGGAGATGAGCGGGTCGACGACGACGACCCCGTCGCGCCCCTCGACGAGCGTCATGTTGGCGAGGTCCAGGCCGCGCACCTGGTACACGCCCTCGCACACCTCGTACAGCCCCTGCCGCGCACAGAGCTGCGACTGCCGCCACAGGCTCGGATGCGCGGTCCCGGGGCACTGTCCGTCCAGGAACCGGTACGCGTCGCCGTCCCACACCACCCGCCCGTCCCGGTCGGTCACGGTCCCGGGTTCGAGGGCGGCGACGAAACCGCGGTCGGCGTTCTCGAGGTCGGTCCGGTCCTCGAAGGGCGGCAGGCCGTCGGGGGGCGGGGCGTCCATGCGGCCAGCTTCGGGCCGGTGCGGGCGACGGGCCAGCGGTGGGGGACCGTTCGAGGCGGCGGCATGGGGATCGGAACGCTCCGGAAGGCTTTACTGCGACTCTCTTGCAAGTAGGATTTCTGGGCATGAAAGTGTTGGGTGCAGTAACCGGAGAAGAAAGGTCCCGCTCCATGCCCCCGTCCTCCCCTCGGATGCGTCTGTCGATCACGCGGCAGGAGTGGGGCCGGCTCGGCGGCATGGCCGCCTTCATCCTGGCCCTGCACGTCATCGGTTGGTTCACGCTGGTCGGGATCGTCGCGCCCGAGCACTACACCATCGGTGAGAAGTCCTTCGGCATCGGCATAGGCGTCACCGCGTACACCCTCGGCATGCGGCACGCGTTCGACGCGGACCACATCGCCGCGATCGACAACACCACCCGCAAGCTGATGAGCGAGGGGAAGCGGCCGCTGTCGGTCGGGTTCTGGTTCTCGCTCGGCCACTCCAGTGTCGTCTTCGGCCTTGCTCTGCTGCTCTCGCTCGGCATCAGGACGCTGGCCGGACCGGTCCGTGACGACAACTCCGAGCTGCACAACGTCACCGGTGTCATCGGCACGACGGTCTCCGGCACCTTCCTCTACGTCATCGCCGCCATCAACCTCGTCATCCTGGCCGGCATCTGGAAGGTGTTCCGGCAGATGCGGTCGGGCGAGTTCGACGAGGCGGCGCTGGAGGAGCAGCTCAACAACCGCGGGTTCATGAACCGCCTTCTGGGCCGCGTGATGCGGTCGATCACCAAGCCGTGGCAGATGTACCCGCTGGGCCTCCTCTTCGGCCTCGGCTTCGACACGGCGACGGAGATCGCGCTCCTCGTCCTGGCCGGCTCGGGCGCGGCCTCCGGGCTGCCCTGGTACGCGATCCTGTGCCTGCCCGTGCTGTTCGCGGCCGGCATGTCGCTGCTCGACACGATCGACGGGTCGTTCATGAACTTCGCCTACGGGTGGGCGTTCTCCAAGCCGGTCCGCAAGGTCTACTACAACCTCACCATCACGGGCCTGTCCGTGGCCGTCGCCCTGATCATCGGCACGGTGGAACTGCTCGGCCTGCTCGCCGAGAAGCTCGGCCTGCACGGGGCCTTCTGGGACTGGATCGCCGGGATCGACCTCAACACCCTCGGGTTCGTGATCGTCGGCCTCTTCTTCGCCACCTGGGTGCTGGCGATGGTGGTGTGGAAGGCCGGACGGATCGAGGAGAAGTGGACGGCGGGGCTGGCCCGGCCGCAGCCGCAGCCGGTGGAACAGACGGTGGAGTAGGAACCGGAGGGGCGGCCGTGGGACTGATGGCCCCGCGGCCGCCCCTCGGACGCGCATCAGTGAGCCGTCGGCAGCTCCGTGAACAGGTCGTTGACGTCGGTGGCGTCGAAGGACCGGTCCAGCCACCGGTCGAGCACCTCGAGATCGGTGCAGCCGGTGATGCGCTCGCGGACGTCGTCGGGGACGGGGACGCCGTTCCGCTCGAGCACGCGAAGGATCGCCTTGGCCTCGCCCTCGGCCTTGCCTTCGGCCTTGCCTTCGAGGTAGGCGGTCTCGCGTACCGTGCCGCGGCCGGGGAAGTAGGTGACGAACGTCATCAGCTCTCTCCATTTCTCTCCGGCCGGAGTGTCACCCAGACCGATGTCCAGAAAGTCGTGGTAGTACCTGGCGGACTTCCGATCGGCCGCTTCGAGGACACGGGCCAGTGCCTCCAGTATGGCGGGGGCGTCCGGATTGTGTACGTGTGTCAGCGCGGAGAACGCAGTCATCGCCAGGTTCTCCGCCACCGCCCTCTGGTCAGTGATGAGGGGGATGTTGTCGGGGCCGACAACCAACGGCTGGACGCTCAGGGAGGTCCAGCCACGCGCCCCGCACCGGAACGGGCCGGTGGCCCACTTGGCCGTCGCGCGTTCCTGGCAGACCACCAGGAGCAGGACGGGCAGGTTGTACTTGGCTTGAAGAAAGGCCACGTAGTACGCCCAGCTCGCCCCCTTGTGCCGGTCCTTGCGCTGCTGCGCCTCGATCGCCAACAGGAACGTGTCCCCGTCGGACGGCTCCACCCGCAGCACGCTGTCCACCCGTCGCTCCAGCGGCCGGATCTCCGACACGTCCGGGGTCAGCACGTCCACGGCCGCCTTCTCCGGTATCGGCAGGCCGAGCACCTTGAAGACGGGCGTGAGGATCTCCGGGCGTTCCTGGAAGAGCCGGTGGGACGTCTCGTGGCGGTTGGTGACCATGAGGCGACCGTAGGAACGGCACCGCCTCTTGAGCGCGAGAATCCAGGCCACGCCACTCGAACGAGCGTGCAGTTACGTTTCTCTCGGCGACTTGCGGCGGCTCGCGCGCCTTAGTGGATTGGGCGATTCCTGATGTGGCCGAAACGTGATCGAATTCTGAACTCGTCGCAGTTTCAACGAGGTTGACAGTTTCGTCACCGTGATCGAATATGTGCTCGCACTGTGGCTCACGTGACCAATGGGCCACCGATTCTCAGCGCGGCACCGCGGTCGTCACCCGGCGCCGTACGACCCGCGGGCGCGCATGACGCCCCCGGGCGTCCTGTCGACCATTCCCCGACGGGCCCGGCGCTCTTACTCCCCCGGAGAGCGCCGGGCCCACTTCTTGCGCTTCGCGGGGGCCGTCAGCCCGTGGTCGGTGCCGAGCCCGGGGCCGCCGGCGCGCCCGGGGTCGTCGACGGCGGCGGGGTGAAGCCCGGCGGCGTGGACAGGACCACCGTCGGCTCGCCGGGCTGCGGGGCCGGCGGGGTCAGGTCGGTCTTCGGGAGCTTCGGCGGGGTCGTCTCCTGGAACACCAGTGAGTCGAAGTCCACCAGGCCCGTCTGCTCCATGACCGTGATGTGGTCCAGGACGGTGTCGTTGGCCACGTCGGCAAGCTGGCGGACCAGGGTGTTCTTCGTGGTGGCGCGGATGTTCGCGATGGCCGGGAAGATCTGGCCGTGCGTCAGGCGGAGGATGTTCGCCAGGTCCTGGTCGAACTTCTTGCCGGAGTCGTTCGTCAGCGTCGTCACGAAGCCCTGCTGCTGGGGGCTCGGCTGGTTCGGCAGCGTGATGCCCAGCTCGGCGGCCACCTTCCGGTCGACGGCGTCGAGGTTGACGTGCCCGTTGACCAGATGTGCCCCGGCGGTGCGCACGGCCGGCGTCGTGCCCTTCTTCATGGCGAGCTCACCGGACGGGAACTCCCACAGGCCCGCCGCCCGTACCTTGACGACGAAGTCGCGGTCTGCCTCGGTCAGCGGCCCCGCCGCGGTGTTCGCGATCACGCGCGAGGGGGCGCTGGAGACGGTCTGCACTCCCAGCATCGACGGGTAGACGAGCGCCGTGAGCGTCAGGGTCAGGGCGCCCGTCACGAAGAGGGTTCCCGCCGCGGTCCGCGAAATGCGCATGGCACCTCCTGGTTGTTCCAACGCCCAGGGGTACGGGTGCGACGGGAACCGGAAACCTTTTCCACAGGCAAAATCCACGGCCCGTGATGTGGGGGTCGTCACACGGTCGATCGGCGCACGGCGCGGCTGATCGGCGAGGCCCGGCCGGTGGCGCCGCGGGCCGGGCGATACGCCTCACCGGACTGGAGGCGTGGCGGTGCCGGAGCGGGTGGCGGTATGCCCGATATGTTCGATCCGAACATCCGACAGTCGGAGCCGGCATGCAGAAGACAGAAGAACTGGCCGGGGAGGCGGATGCGGCTGTCGCGGTCCCCGCGGCGCCCGAGCGCGCCCCCGCCCGCGGCCGGCCCGCGTCCTGGCCGCTGCTGCTGGTGGCGGCCGTCCTCGCCGGTCCCGCGCTCCTCCTGCTCGGCCGGTTGCTGGACGAGCCCGCGATGCGGGCGTGGCGCACCGTCTGCCTGGCCATCACCGTGCAGGCGCTGCCCTTCCTGCTGCTCGGCACGGCCCTGTCCGGTGCCATCAACGCGTTCGTGCCCGCGCGGGTGTTCAGCAGGGCGCTGCCCCGCCGCCCCGCCCTCGCCGTCCCGGTCGCCGGGATCGCCGGGGTGGTGCTGCCGGGCTGCGAGTGCGCGTCGGTGCCGGTCGCCAACAGTCTGATCCGGCGGGGCGTCGACCCGGCCGCCGCGTTCGCGTTCCTGCTGTCGGCCCCCGCCGTCAACCCGGTCGTGCTGACCGCCACCGCCGTCGCCTTCCCCGGCAGCCCCCTGATGGTCCTGGCCCGGCTGCTCGCCTCGCTCGCCACCGCCGCCGTGATGGGCTGGCTGTGGCTCTGGCTCGGCCGGGAGGAGTGGCTGCGGCCGACCGTGCGCCACACCGGGCACCGGCCGGGGCACAGCCGCCGGCGGGAGTTCCGGCTCGGTTTCCAGCACGACTTCCTGCACGCGGGCGGTTTCCTCGTCCTCGGGGCGATGGCGGCGGCCACCTTCAACGTGGCGGTCCCGCGCTCCGTGCTCGAGGTGTTCTCCGGCTCGGCCTGGCTGTCGGTGCTGTTCCTGGCGGGGCTCGCGGTCGTGCTCGCGGTGTGCTCCGAGGCCGACGCGTTCGTGGCCGCCTCGCTCACCGGCTTCTCACCGGTGGCCCGCCTGACGTTCATGGTGGTGGGGCCGATGGTCGACCTGAAGCTGATCGCCCTGCAGGCGGGTACGTTCGGCCGGGCCTTCGCGGTCCGGTTCTCCACCGCCACGACCGTCGTGGCGGTGCTGTGCAGTGCGCTGACCGGGGGAGCACTGCTGTGAAACGGCCCTTCCCGGCGGTGCTCCTCGTCCTCGGCGGCCTCGGTCTGCTGCGCGCCTCGCTCTTCACCGACCTGTTCCTGCGGTACGTGAGGCCGGAACTGCGTCCGTATCTGATCGCCTCGGGTGTGCTGCTGCTCGCGCTCGGGCTGGCGAGCGCGGCCCTCGACCGCGGGCGGGACGGGCACGGGGAGCGCGGCCGGCGCGGCGGGCACGGGGAGCGCGGCGGGCACGAGGGGCACGGCGGCCACGGCGACGCCGGTCACGGGCACGACCACTCCACCGCACCCCGCGTCGCCTGGCTGCTGTTCCTGCCCGCGCTGAGCCTGCTCCTGTACGCCCCGCCCGCCCTCGGCGCGTACACCGCCTCCCGCGAGCCCGCCGGGGCCGTCGCGCCGCGGCGGCACTTCGATCCGCTGCCCGCGACCTCGCCGCTCCCGATGACGCTCACGGAGTTCACCAGCCGTGTGCAGCAGGACCGTACGCGGGCCGTCAAGGAGCGCACGGTCAGGATGACCGGTTTCGTCACGCCCGAGAAGCGGGGCGGGCACTGGTACCTGACCCGCATCGTCTTCACCTGCTGCGCCGCGGACGCGCAGTCCGTCAAGGTACGGATCCACGGGTCCCCGGCGCCGCCCGCCGACACCTGGGTGGCCGTCACGGGTACCTGGCACCCCGGCGGCACACTGGGCACGCCGTCGGCACCGGCCGCCCTGGACGCCCGTTCCGTCGAGCGGGTGGACAAGCCGGTGAACGCGTACACGGACGACCTGCCGATGGCGCCGTCCCGCTGAGGCCGTCCCGCTGAGGCTGTCCCGCTGACGGCGTGCCGCTGAGGCCGCCCCGCTGACGGCGTGCCGCCGGGAGTGGAGGCCCGGCCCGCCGTTCGCCTTCCGTTCGCCGCCGTACACCTGGGTGAACCAACGCCCAAGCCGGACCCATGACTTGACAACCCGGAGCCTTCGGAAGGATCAACCTTCAACCAAGCTTCTCCCGGTCCCGCAAAGGGGTCTACCCGCATAGACGTCGCCGGTGCTGTCATGCTCACGACCGCCCGGAACCGTGCCGGGCATCCCACCGGGAGACTCCCCATGTCCCGAATACCGCGCCCCCTGGTGACCACCCTGTCCACCCTCGCCCTCGCCGCCGCGGGCCTGACCGTCACCACCGGCAGCGCGCACGCGCAGTCGTGCAGCCAGGACTACCTGCCCCTCCCCGACCCCGGCTGCCAGCCCGGTGCCCTCAACCCGGACGTCACGCAGGACACCATCGACTCCACGATCTGCGTCTCCGGCTGGACCGCGACCGTGCGGCCCTCCAGCTCGTACACCACCGCGCTGAAGAAGAAGCAGATCGTCGAGTACGGATACTCGGACACCAACACCTCGGACTACGAGGAGGACCACTTCGTACCGCTGGAGCTCGGCGGCGCGCCCAAGAGCGAGCTGAACCTCTGGCCCGAGCCGCACTATGGCGACGAGACCTCGGCCGACAAGGACGTCGTCGAGAACAGGCTGAAGAAGGCCGTCTGCGCGGGCGACGTCAGCCTGGAGGACGCCCAGAACGCGATCATCACGGACTGGACGACCGCACTGTCCAGCCTCGGCCTGAGCTGAACCGCACCCGCAACACGCGCTAGGCCATCCAGAAGAAGACGGCCGTCATGCGCTTGTCCTCCAGGTCGCCGCCCCAGTAACCGGTGGCGCTGTGCATGATGTTGGCCTTGTACAGAAGCAGCCGGTTGTAGCGCTGCGGCACGCGGACGTCCTCGGTGAACGCGTCCGGGGAGACGTACCGGGTGCCCAGCGCCTCGACCAGGTTGGTGTGCGGCGCCTGCACCATGTTGCCGCCGAGGACGCCGCCCGGCAGGCTCTGCCGGTAGAAGCTCGTACCGCAGTCCTTGGGGACGTTGGGGCTGAGGTAGAGCACGGCGGCGTACCGGCACAGGGCGCGCGAGTCGGTGTGCGGGCGCGGTTCACCCTCGTCCTTGCCGACGACCTGGACGCAGTTGTGGTTGAGGGTGCCGCCACCGGGGGCGGTCTCCTGCCAGAGCCTCTGCGCGCCGGTCTCCTTGCGCACCAGCCGTTCGATCCGGGCGAGTTCGGCCGGCTCGAGGCCGGGCATGGTGCGCATCCCCGGCCAGCTCTCCTGCGTGTACGGGTACCCCTTGACCCAGTCGTCCCTGGCCAGACAGCGGGCCCGGACCTCGTCCACGTTCGGCAGCACGTCGTCGAGGATCCAGTAGTCGCGGCCACGGGTGGGCTTGCGGTACGGCAGGACGGGCAGGCGCGGGGGCTGTGGGGGCTGTGGGGGCATGCGGGTGAACCTACAGTTCGCCTCCGCCGCCGTTCCTTTTCGTTCGGTCAAGCCTTCGTCAACTCAACTCCGCCCGCACGGTGCCGAGTTGACCTGGAACGTCACGGTGTCGGGGCGGCCGGGCCCGACCGGCCCGGTCCCTGCGGCGTCTCCGCCGAGCTGCTGTCGGGGCTGAACACCGACATGCCCACATACATCGCCGTGAGGAACAGCAACGCCGCGGCGATCAGCCCCACCGCGCGCGGCCGCCCGGCGAGGAGCGTGCGCAGCGGGCCTCGCGCCCGCCGGTTCCCCGCCGACGACCGCTGGCGGGCCGCCCGGTGGCCGGGGAGCGCGGACGGGAGTTTGTACGTCGTCGCCGCGCCCTCCGTCCGGGGCGGCATCGGCGATTCCGGTGCCGGGACCCGCGCCGGAACCGGGACGGGGGCCGGGCCGGGGGCCGGGGCCGCGGCCGGAAGCGGTTCCGGGCGGCCCCGCCAGGCTCCCGTGGCGAACCAGTCGGCGGCCTGCCGTGCCGTGGGCCGGTCCTCGGGCCGCTTGGCGAGCAGGCCGAGCAGGTAGTTCTCGAAGGCGGGCGGCAGTGCGGCACCCAGCTCGCGTGGCGGTACGGGACTGGCGTCCAGGTGCTGATGGAGGATCGCGATCGGGGTGTCGGCGCGGAACGGCGGCCGCCCGGTGAGGAGTTGGTAGAGGACGCAGCCGAGCGAGTACACGTCGCTGGCCGGTCCCGCGGGCTTGCCGAGGGCGCGCTCGGGCGCGATGTACAGGCTCGTCCCGACGATCTGCCCGGTCGCCGTGAGCGCGCCCGACGGGTCGTCCATGAAGCGGGCGATGCCGAAGTCGCCGATCTTCAGGATGCCGCCCGCGTCGAGGAGCAGGTTGCCGGGCTTGATGTCGCGGTGCACGATGCCCTGTTCGTGGGCCACGGCGAGCCCGGCCGCCGCCTGGGCGGCGATGGCCGCGACCCGCTCGGCGGGCAGCGGTCCGTCGTCGGCGAGCACCCGGGCGAGGCTGTCGCCCTCCACGAGTTCCATCACCAGGTACAGCCGCCCCTCGTGCTCCCCGAAGTCGAGCACGCCGACCACGTGCGGGTGGTGGAGCCGGCCCGCGGTCTGGGCCTCTAGGCGGAAACGGGAGTCGGCGGTGGGGTCGGCGTTCCGGTCGAGCAGCACCTTGACGGCGACGGGGCGGCCGAGCATCTGGTCGTACGCCCGCCAGACCTCCCCCATCGCGCCACGTCCGATGGTCGTGTTGAGCTGGTACCGGCCCGCGATCAGCACCTGTTGTTTCATCCTCATGCCGGGAGACGAATGCCGTGCGACGACTCGACCGCCGCCGGACAGGATTCCGCCAGGGCGGGTGGGGGTGGGGTGCCGCAGCGGATCACAGCCTACTGGCACAGCCGCGCGGTTCGATCACGGTCTCCCCCATTCGGTGACCGCCGGGTGACGATCCGGCCGCACAATCCTCGCGTGTCCGGCACTTCTGGCCGGCCGCCCCCGCGCGAGCCGCCCCATGCACGAGCCGCCGCGAAACGCTGGGGCGCATGGCCCGTGAGATGCCCGGGCCCGGCGCGCGCGTCGATCACTTCCCGGTGCGGCCCGTCTGTTCTTTCACGGGCAACCCACAGCGGCGACAGGGCCGCGGTGCGAGGGAACGCCGAAAACCGCCCGCCCGCAGATCGCGGGGGGCGGTGCGCGGGTTCGCCGGCGGTCAGCCCAGGCAGACGACGAGCAGGCAGACCTGCGACGGCGAGGTGGCCGCCGGTGCCGGGGTGGCCTGGGAGGTGCCCGGGTCCGTGCCGCCGCCGGTGGTGCTGCCCGGGGCGGGCGTGTGCTGCGAGGAGCTTCCCGTGGACGTGGACGACGAGGAGGAAGAGGACGACGAAGACGACGAAGACGACGAGGAGTGCGACCCCGAGTGGGAGGTGGAGGTCCCCGTGGTTCCCGTGCCGGCCCCACCTGCCGTACCCGTCGTGCCCGACGTGTGGGTCGTACGGTAAGAGGTCGCCGCGTCCGGCTGGGCGGCCGACGGCGTGGCGGGGCCCGCCACGGGCGCGGACTGCAGGTGCTGGAGACCGGCCGCCGGGGACTGCGCGGCGGAGGGGTGCGAGGTGCGGGGCGTGCCCGAGCCCGGGGTGTCGGGGCGGGGCGACGACGAACGGGTGTACAGCGACGTCGGTTCCTCCGCGCCGCCGAGGGCCGATGCCTCCGGCGCCGGGGCCGCCTGGGCCCGGTCGGCGGTGTGCCGGTCCATCGAGGCCACGGTCAGGCCGCCTCCGACGAGGGCGACGGCGGTCGCGACCAGGGCCTTGCGCTGCGTCTTCTTCCAGCGCGCCATCCGGCGCCGCCGGGCCGCCCGCCCTTCCGGCCTGCGCACCGGATCTGTGTGGTCGGCGGACGGGCCGGCCGACGGGGCCTCGTCGATGTCCGGGGCGGCGAACTCCCACGCCGCCGTGTCCGCCGTGTCCGCCGTGTCCGTCGTGGCCGGGGTCGCCATGGCGGGCGTCGCCGTGATGGCCGGGCCCGGGACGGTGTGGTGACCGTCGGCGGCGACCGGGGCGATGTCGGGTGCGTAGGCGCCGCATCCGGGGCACACCAGGGCGCCGTTGAGATGTCGACGACACGAGGAGCAGTAGTCCATTGCGGTCTTCCTGTGTTGGCTCGCCGCCGCCCCAGCGGGCCGCGTTCGCACTCGGAATCGAACGGCTTGCCACGCTAACGGGACTTTCGAAAGACCGTGTGCAGGCTGTGTGGGGCTCGTGAGGGGATTCTCGGGGAGCCTTGAGGGGGTGCCCCCTGCCCCTTGCGGGCCAGGGGGCGGTTGTGATGAACCTGGCGGTTGCAGGAGCACAGCGCTGAACACGAGGGCTGACCTGCGGCGTCGCCCTCCCTGCGGCGTTCGCCGGAGTGCCGGGCCGGTTCCGTGGTGGGACTTCTAGGCCATGTGGACCTCGAGCGCGGCCCTGATTCCCGACTCGACGGCGCCCTCGATCCATGACGGCTTGACCGAGGTGTGGTCACCGGCGAAGTGCAGGGGGCCCTCGGGGGCGCGGATGGCCGTGAGGAGTTCCGTGTGCTGGCCGGGGAGCAGGACGGACGCCTCGCCGTACGCGTAGGGGTCGCGCAGCCAGCTCTGGGTGCGGCCGGCGCCGGTGTAGAAGACCTCGACGCGCTGCCCGTAGACCTGCTGGAGACCCCTCAGGGCGTGCGGGTAGCGGGCGTCCTCGTCCAGGGAGTCCCAGCGGGAGGCGTCGTCGGCCCAGCTGTAGGAGGCGAGGAGGACACCTCCCCGGCTGCCCGGGACCGGGTGGGAGGGATGGAACATGAAGCGGTTGGAGTTGTCGGACAGCGACCCGCCGCCGATCACGTGCGCCGCCTCGGGCTGGTCGCGGGTGGCCCAGCGGTTGGCGGCGTAGTGGGCGCGCTGCGCGGCGCTGATGTGCCCGGACGGCACCGACGGGTGCGCGCCGAGGAGGCTGCCGTCGGCCGGGGCCCTGCCCTGCCGGTACTCCTCGTACAACCCGGGCCGCACAGCCGCCAGTTCCCGCTTCCAGTCGTCCTCGGTGAACTCCCACCAGCGGCGGCTGAACTCGAGCAGCACCTTGGTGGCGCTGTCGTAGTGCAGCTCGGTGACGGCGCGGCGCTTGCCGTACGACATCAGCGGGCTGATCTGCACCTGCCGCAGCCCGGAGAACGGCACGGTGACGATCGCGAGGTCGCCGGTGAACTGCTCCCGCACGACGCTGCCGTCACGTCCCTCGGACACCGTGTCGATCCACACGTGCGGGCCCCCGGCGCGGACGCGGGAGGTGTCGTCGGTGCCGTGCCGGTCCGGGGCCCAGTACTCGATGTGGGTGGCGCGCCGGTCCAGCCGTACGACGTCGTGCACCTGGTGCAGCAGTGCGTCCGCGAGCGTGGCGGTGCCGCCGACCAGCTCCCAGAACTCGGTGTCGGGGCTGATCAGCGACTGGCTGACGAAGCTGTGCAGGAACGACAGCGGCAGTCGCGAGGTGAGGTTCTCCAGGGTGCCGACGAGGTCGAGGGTGCGCTCGTCGAAGCCCGCCCGCTCGGTCAGGAACCGGTACATGGACCAGTCGCCGAACTGCTGGATCACCCGCGCCCAGCCCCGCACCCGTTCGGGCATCGGCTTGTCGACGCGCCTGCCGTCCGGCCCGGCGGTGCTGAACTCGTCGCGTACGGGGTCCAGGACGGCGCGCAGGATCGCGGAGGACGGTGTGTCCCAGTACTCTTTCGGCACCCCGAAGGACTGGTTGATCCTCCGGGGCGCCCTGGCGTAGTCGGAGCGGCGCATGCGGACGCCGTTGACGTGGATCCACGCGTGGTTGACGGGCTTGCCCTCCCCGTCGACGTCCACGAGATGGAACCGGCGCCGCTTCACGCCGAGTCGGTCGATGAGGCTCATCACCAGGGGGTGGCTGCCGGGGATGCGCATGGCGCCGGCCTCGGCGTACTGCCGCGGATCGGTGAACGGCTGCGCCGCCCCCTCGTGGCCGCCGGTGCGGAAGGTCTTGATCCGGCCGCCGACGCGGTTGCCGTTGGCCTCCAGCACCGTCACGTGGTGCCCGGCCCGCTTCAGCAGCCAGGCCGCCACCAGCCCGGCCGGACCGGCGCCGACCACCAGGATCTTCCTGGCACCGGTGGTCTTCGGGCGGGGCAGACCGGAGTCGAGGATCTTCCGGTAGTCCGGCACGAGCGGACGGTCGGCGTCGTCGACGACCAGCAGGGCGCGGGCGACCGCGAGACAGGCGGACGGGTCGGCGGTGGTTCTCGCCGGGCCGGGTGCCTGCCGTGGCAGGAGGGGGGTCGCGGCGGCCGTACCCGCCGTGGCCGTCCCGAGGGCCGTCACGGTCGCGGCCGTGGCGGCGACGGTCGTGAACTGCCGCCGGGAGACGGGGTGGTGGCGGTCTGCGGTGTGGCGGTCGGCGGTGTGGCTGTCTGTGGGGTGGCGGTCTGACGGGTGGCCGGCTGCGATGCTGGAGTCATCCATACGTCCTGAATAGGGCGTACCGGTGCACCCCTACAGGACGATCAACGATGATCACCTGAACGTGCGAGCGCGCCGAGGACACGACACCGCTCCTGTGTGCGCCCCTAGGGGCCGGTGGCCGGGCGCGGCACCGGATCTCGAGGCACCGGCTGTCTCCGCCCACCGTCGGCTACCTCTGCCCCGAGGACGGGCGGGTCGCCGGGGCGGCACCGGCCCGAGCCCGGCTCGCCGACGGCTCGGGCCGGGCCGCGGTCGGTGTCGCGGACGGTCCCCTGGTGGCGGTCGGCGGGTCGTTCGGGGGGCGGGAGCCGACGGTTCCGGGTGCTGTGGTGGGGCGCGCGGTGGCGTCCCCGGCCGATGGGGTGAGGGTTCCGCGAGACGGGGTGTCGGGGCGGGGCGACGGCGACGGGGAGTCCGATGCCGACGGGCCGGTGGGCACCGGACGACCGGTCGCGGGCGGCGGTGCCAGGGGGACCGTCGGCGGCGCGGGCGTCTTGGGCGTCCCCAGGTGGAGCGGCAGGGCGACGAGGACGGCGACGGCGGCGGTGAGGCCGGCCCCGGCGGCCGTGCGGAGCAGCCGGCGGCGGGCCGCGGCGCGGCGGACCTCCCGGTACCGGCCGGGGGGCGGGCCGAGGTGGTCCGAGGGGGGACGCAGGATCACCGCGAGGGGGTCGTCGCGTTCGAACTCCGGGCCGTCGTCAGAGCGTGTGGTCAAGGCTTCTCCTCAGGTGGACGCGGAGCAGTTCCCGGGCCGCGTGCAGGTCGGCCTTGACGGTTCCTTCCTTGCGTCCGGTCAGCGCGGACACTTCCCGGATCGGCATGTCAGCGTAGTAGTGCAGCAGGATCGGGACGCGCAGTCGCTCCGGCAGCGACTGCACGAGCAGGCGCACCGAGGGGTCGGCCTGTTCGGCGTGGGGGCGCACGGCGGCCTCCGTGGTGGCGCGGTGCACGGCTCTGCGCTCGCGCTCCAGCTTGCGCCAGTGGTCCCGGACGAGGTTGGCCGCGGTGACGTAGAGGAAGCCGCGGGGCTCCTCAACGGACGTCCAGCGGGCCCAGAGCCGGGTGAACGCCTCCGAGGCGATCTCGTGGGCCGTCCCGTCGTCGTCGACGAGACGGCGGCACCAGCCGGCGAGGCGCGGGTAGACGGCGGCGAACAGCTCGGACGCCGCCCTCTCACGGGACCGTTTCAACGCTCTCCATGGTCGTGGGGGCACTCGTGGGGTAGGACCCCGGGCCACCGGCGTACGTTCCGGTGGCCCGGCAGCCGTGCCGGCGGATCAGGGGCCGGCGGTGGTCAGCGTGGCGAAGACGATCACGTTGTCGAGGTATCCGTCGCCGCTGCGGGGACCGCCGCAGGTGATCAGCCGCAGCTCCGGGCGGTTGACGTTCCCGTAGACCTCGCTGGTCGGGAAGTCCGCCTTGGCGACCGTCCGTACGGCGCCGACCGCGAACACCGCCGTCGTTCCGTTCTCCAGGCGCGCGGTGATCCGGTCGCCCCGGTGCAGCTCGGAGAGGTGACGGAAGACGCCGTCGCCGTAGCGGCCGACCGTGACATGGCCGAGGATCACCGACGGTCCGACCTGGCCCGGTGTCGGCGAGTGCCAGTACCAGCCCGCCCGGTCGTGTGCGGTGACCGGGGGCACCTGGACGCTGCCGTCCTCGGCCAGTCCCAGCCGCATGACCGGGGTGTCGACCCCGATGGCCGGGATCTGCAACCGGACGGGAGCCGAACGCTCCAGGGCGGGCGCCACCCTGGCGGAGGTCGACGCGGGCGGTGGCGTACTGCCGGGACGGGCGGTGGCGGGCCGGGCGTCCGGGGTACGGCCGGCCTGGTGGCCGCCGCAGCCCACGAGCACTGCGGCCAACACCGCGGTGGCGAAGGCGCGCCTGGAGAGCGGGGTCATGCCCCGGTCGCCCGCCGGCGGCGTACGACGTAGACCGCCGCGCCGCCTCCGGCGAGCACCAGTCCGGCGCCCCCGCCGATCAGCCCGGGGGACACCGACCGGGAGGTGCCCGCCGTCACGCCGGTGTCGGGCGCGCCCTTGGGGACGACGGGGACCTGGCCCCGCGCCCTCGTCGGCGCCGCACTCGGGACCGGGCGCGCGGCGGTCGGCGCTCCGGTCCCTTCGGGGCCGGTGGACGGCGCCCCGGTCGCGCGGGGGGCGGAGGACGCGGAGGCCCTGGCCGCGGGAACGGTCGGGGAGGGGGTCGCCGCGGCGAAGGCGGGCACGGTGCCCGCCAGCACGGCGGTGCCCGCAAGTGCCATGGCGCTGAGGAGGGTTCGGCGCATCGAATCGCTCGCTTTCGTCGGTCCGCCGGTGTGCGGCGGGCTGAGTCGTGGATCGAGCGGAGAGACGAGGCGGCACCGAAGCGGGTTGTAAAGAGATGGCAAAGCCGTCGGAGGGGGGTTTCCGGCAGGACGCTCAGGGGCGCGGTTTCGGCGGTTCCTGCCGGCCGCGGGTGGACGGCGCACCGGATCGCGACGAAGGCGGCACCGGCCGGCGTGTCGACTCCCCCGACCGCCGACGAGCCGGCCGGCCGCCAACCAGACGATCGCAGTGGGCCGTTGGCCGACCAAGGCCGAAGTGCTGCACCATCCACGAGCCGGGCTCGTCGATGCGGGAGCACCGGAGCGGACCTCACGGAGATCGAGACGTTCCGGCGAGGGCGTGGCCACACCGGTACTCGAGATCAGTCCACGCCCGGTTCGGCCGCACCGGAGCCGGCCTCCCGGCCGTCCTCGGTGGCGATGCGGTCCAGCAACTCGCCGAGCAGGGCGCGCTCCCCGAAGGTCAGGGACCGCGCTCCGTCGCGCATCAAGGACTTGAGGGCCACGGCGTGCACGGCCTCGTGGTGGGCTCCGGCCCTCTGCCGGGCGGCGACGTCGTCGGCCGGGACGAGCACCGCGTCCAGCACGGCTTCCCGGACGTTCTCGGACAGGCCGTCATAGTGGGGAAGCCTGCCGTCGGCCTGGGCGGCGATCAAGGTGAGCGTCACCCCCATGCCCGATGAGTGGATCATCGCCGCGGCCGTCTCGACGCCCGTCCGCAGCAGACCGGCCTTGGCCACCCGTTCGACGATGCGCAGCAGCACCTGGTGGGCGTCACCCGTGACCGCGAACTGCTGGCCGGGCCGCGGTTCGGTGTACAGCAGCCGGTAGAGCGCGGGGTTGGCCAGCCCGAAGGCCACGTGCATGTCCCAGCCGCTCCGCAGTTGTGCCACGGGGTCGCCGTCCGCGTCCTGGGCCTGCTTGGCCGCCAGGTAGGACGCGTACCCCCGCCGGGCCACCTCGTCGAGCAGTCCCTGCATGTCGCCGAAGTGCCGGTAGATGGTCTGCGCCTGCACGCCGGCGGCCGCGCTGACGGCGCGCGTGGACACCGCCTCGCGGCCTCCCTCGGCGAGCAGGTCCGTCGCGGCCCGCAGGATCCGCTCGCGGGGCTGCGCTGTCTTCGTCTCGACCGTTGCCATAAATCGACGATAACACTTGCGGTGCATCAGTGATGTGTTAGCGTTGATGTGTCAGGACGGTGATCGCCGATGTGGCGCCGGTCGCCCGTCCCTCCCTTCCTCCTCAGTCTCTTCCCGTTCCCCCTCGTTTCCCGATCGTCCGACCAGGAGAGCCGCCATGGCCATCACCACCCGAAAGCTCGGCGCCGACGGCCCCGAGGTGTCCGCCCTCGGCCTGGGCGCCATGGGCATGTCCGACCTGTACGGGCACGCCGACGACGCCGAGAGCATCGCCACCCTGCACGCCGCGATCGACGCGGGCGTGAACCTCATCGACACCGCCGACTTCTACGGCTCGGGCGCCAACGAGATGCTCATCGCCCGGGCGTTGAAGGAGCGCAGCCGTGACGAGGTCGTGCTGAGCGTGAAGTTCGGCTCCCGCCGCACCCCCGACGGCGCCTTCCAGCCCGCGCCCTACGACGTCTCACCGGCCGCGGTCAAGGACCGCCTCGCCTACTCCCTGCGGCGGCTGGACACCGACTACATCGACATCTACCGCCCCGCCCGCCTCAACCCGGACATCCCCATCGAGGAGACCGTCGGCGCGCTCGCGGAGATGCGGCAGGCCGGGTTCATCCGGCACATCGGCCTGTCCGAGGTCGGTGCGGACACCATCCGCCGCGCCGCGGCCGTCGCGCCCATCAGCGATGTACAGATCGAGTACTCGCTGCTCTCCCGCGGCCCGGAAGCGTCCGTCCTTCCGACGCTGCGCGAGCTCGGCATCGGTCTGACCGCCTACGGCGTGCTCTCCCGGGGCCTGCTCAGCGGCCACTGGACGGCCGCGCGGCACCTGGGCGCGGACGACTTCCGCGCCCACAGCCCCCGCTTCCAGGGCGAGAACCTCCAGGCCAATCTGCGCCTGGTCGAAGCACTCGGACGCGTGGCGGACCGCCTGGGCGCGACCACGGGCCAGGTCGCCATCGCCTGGGCGGCCGCCCAGGGCCGGGACATCGTCCCTCTGGTCGGTGCCCGCCGACGGGAACGCCTGGCCGAGTCCCTCGGCGCCGCCGATCTCGTCCTGGACGCCGACGCGCTCGCCGACATCGAGGCGGCGGTCCCCGCCGGGTCCGCCGCCGGTGAGCGCTACGCGGCCCCCCTCATGGCCACCCTCGACAGCGAACGCTGACCCATCCCGCAACCACCACCGGGCCCAGCCGGGCCGGGAGACACCTCACCGAAGGACGGATCACCATGACCGACACCACCACCACCCGCATCGCCCTGGTCACCGGCGGCTCCGGCGGCATCGGCCGCGCCGTCGTCGAGCGTCTGGCCCAGGACGGCATCGCCGTCGGTGTGCACTACGCCGGCAACAAGTCCCGCGCCGACGACACGGTCGCCGCGGTCACCGCCGCCGGCGGCAGGGCGATCGCGGTCGGCGGCGACGTCGCCGACGAGCACGCCATGACAGAGGCGTTCGACACCGTGGAGCGGGAGTTCGGCGGCATCGACGTGGTCGTCAACACGGCGGGCATCATGCTGCTGTCCCCGATCGCGACGCTGGACCTGGACGACCTCGACCGGATGCACCGCACCAACATCCGCGGCACCTTCGTGGTCTCCCAGCAGGCGGCCCGGCGGGTGCGCTCCGGCGGCGCGATCATCAACTTCTCGACCTCGGTCACCCGCCTGCAGTTCCCCACCTACGGCGCCTACGCGGCGAGCAAGGGTGCCGTCGAGGCCATGACCCTGGTCCTGGCCCGCGAACTGCGCGGCAAGGCCATCACGGTCAACGCCGTGGCCCCCGGCCCCACCGCCACGCCCCTGTTCCTGGAAGGCAAGGACCAGGCCACGATCGACAACCTGTCCAAGGCCGCCCCGCTGGAGCGCCTGGGCACCCCCGAGGACATCGCCGAGGCGGTCGCGTTCCTCGCCGGCCCGGCGCGCTGGATCAACGGACAGGTCCTGTACGCGAACGGCGGTGTGGCCTGACCGGTCTCCCCCCGGTCACCCGTCGCGCCCACCTGCCCTTCCGGCCCCTTCCCCGACACCCTCGCTTCCCCCCACACACACCCGCGCTTCCCCGCACCCTCGCTCGCCATCCGTCCGCCCTCCCCGGACGCGCCGGGCCGCCCCTCAGGAGAGACCTCCCATGAAGAACATCGTCGTCATCACCGGTGCCTCCAGCGGCTTCGGCGCCACCCGGGCCACGGCCCGGGGTTCCGGTTCCAACTGACTTGTTTCTACGCTGACGTGGGACGCATCTCCGTCGACGGTGTGGAGGGGTGGTCGGCACGGTGCAGACGCATGAGCGCAGGGCGCGGGTCCGCGAGGTACGGCGTCGGCTCGCGCGGGAGGGGCCGCCGTGGACGCGGGGCCGCGAGGCGGACTTCGAGACGGTCACGGTGCCCGAACGGCAATGCGACCAGTTGCGCGACCTGCTGGTCTCCGAGGGTGCGCAGACGGTGGTGGAGGTCGGTCTCGCGTACGCCAGTTCCGCACTGGCGATCGGGGAGGCGCTGATCACCGTGGATCCGCCGCACCCCCGGCACGTCATCATCGATCCGTTTCAAGAACGGGAGTGGTCCAACGCCGGCTGGGACCTGCTGTGCTCCGCCGGGCTCGACTCGATCGCCTCACTCCTGCCGACTCCTTCGTCGATCGCGCTCCCGCAACTCCTCACCGAGGGGCTCGTCGCCGACGCGGCGTTCGTGGACGGCAGTCACCGGTTCCATGAGGTCTTCGTCGATCTCTACTTCCTGCGGAAGATCGTTCGGCCCGGCGGGCTGATCGTGATCGACGACGACTGGGCACCGTCGGTGCGCACCGCCGCGCACTACTACGAGCGGAACCTGGGGTGGACGGTGATTCCCGACGCCTTCCCGGGCGAAGCCGCGACGACGGCCGACGCCCCTTCGGGCCCCCCACCACGGGCTCGCTGCAAGGCCTTCCGCTTGCCTGATCCCCCGTTCGAGCCGCCCTTCGAGGAGTTCCGCGCGTTCTGAGACGGTTTCCGGATCGGTGACGAGTTCGTCAGGACGCGGGGCCGAGGGCGTGTCGAGCGCGACGATCGTCGCCCCGGCACGGCCGCCCGGCACGGCGATCGTCGCCCCGGCACGGCCGCCCGGGTTCCTCTGCCGGACGGAGGGTGCACCGGTCGGGCGGCGCAGGCCGCCGTGCATCGGCCGTCGCAGGGGCGACCATCGCCTGCCCGGGCACTAGGATCCGGGCCATGGCCCTGACCCTGAACGACGTGGAACGGTTCGAGGCGTCCAGGCCCCGCCTGGAGGCCATCGCCTACCGTCTCCTCGGCTCCGCGAGCGAGGCCGAGGACGCCGTGCAGGACACCTTTCTGCGCTGGCAGGCCGCCGACGTCGAGCACATCGAGGTCCCCGAGGCCTGGCTGACGAAGGTGCTCACCAACCTGTGCCTCAACCAGCTCACCTCGGCCCGCGCGCGCCGCGAGACCTACGTGGGTCAATGGCTCCCCGAGCCGCTGCTCGCCGGGGACCCGATGCTGGGCCCGGCCGACACCGCCGAACAGCGCGAATCGGTCTCGTACGCGGTCCTCGCCCTGCTGGAGCGCCTGTCCCCGGGCGAGCGGGCGGTGTACGTGCTGCGGGAGGCCTTCGACTACCCGCACCGGGAGATCGCCGAGATCCTCGACATCACCGAGGCCGCCAGCCAGCAGACCTTCCACCGCGCCAAGAAGCACGTCGCGGACGGCAAGGCCCGCACCGAGATCGACGAGGCCGCCGCCCGGCGGATCGTCGACGAATTCCTCGCGGCCGCCACCAGCGGCCGGACCGAGCCGCTGCTCCGGCTGCTCACCCAGGACGCGATCGCGATCGGCGACGGCGGCGGAAAGGTCCCCGCCCGTGCCAAGGCGTTCGAGGGTGCCCTCGCGGTCGCGAAGTTCATGCGGGGGCTGTTCAAACCGAGCCAGGCCAAGCGCGACCTGGCCGGCGGCTCACCCGGGCTCTACGCCACGACCGCCAACGGCGGCCCCGCGCTCGTGGCGGTCGTCGACGGCCGGGTCGTCGGCGTCATGTGCCTGGAGGTGACCGCCGAGGGCATCGCCGCGTTCCGCAACCAGGTCAACCCCGACAAGCTCGAGCGCGCGAACCGGTGGTGGGCGGCCGCGGACCACGGTGAACCCCTGCTCCACGTCTTCTGACGCCGTGTGATGTGCTTCACACCGTGTTCCTGTCAGGAAACGGCGGGCCGCCCGGTTCAAGGGGCGAATCCGCTGAAGACAGGAGCAGGGACATGCAGCACCGCATCGTCGTCCTCGGAGCCGGATACACCGGGGCCATCGCCGCCGGGCGCCTCGCCAAGCGGCTGCACCGCGACGACGTCGCCATCACCCTCGTCAACGCCGAACCCGACTTCGTCGAGCGCGTCCGGATGCACCAGCTCGCGGTCGGCCAGGACCTCAAGTCCCGGCCCTTCGACGAGATGTTCGCGGGCACCGGCGTCGAACTGAAGCTGGCGAAGGTCACCGGCGTCGACGTCGACCGCAGGACGGTCACCCTCGCCGACGCGCACGCCGCCGGGGAGCCGACGGTCGAGGAACTCCGGTATGACACCCTCGTGTACGCCCTCGGCAGCGGCTGGGACCACCAGGGCGTGCCCGGCACCGCCGAGCACGCCCACGAGATCGCCGGCCGCCCCGGAGCGCTCCGGCTGCGCGAGCGCCTGGCGGCGCTGGACGCCGGGGAGCCCGTCGTCGTGGTCGGCGGCGGCCTCACCGGCCTGGAGGCCGCGACCGAGATCGCCGAGGCCCGCCCGGACCTCGACGTCGCCCTGGCCGCCCGCGGCGGCCTCGGCGACTGGCTCTCGCCCAAGGGCCGCCGGCACCTGCGGAAGGTCTTCGGCAAGCTCGGCATCACCGTGCACGAACACGCCGTCGTCACCGCCGTCGAGGCCGACCGCGTCACCACCGCCGACGGGGGCTCCATCCCGGCCGCGGTCACGGTGTGGACCACCGGCTTCGCCGTCCACCCGATCGCGCAGGCCACCACCTTGGAGGTCACCGACACGGGCCGGATCGTGGTCGACGGGACCATGCGCTCGGTCTCGCACCCCGACGTGTACGCCATCGGCGACGCGGCGATGGCGATGGGCGCCGGCGGCAAGCCGCTGCGCATGTCGTGCGCCTCCGGCACCCCCTCCGCATGGCAGGCCGCCGACGCCATCGCGGCCCGCCTGACCGGCGGGAAGCTCCCGAAGATCCCGCTGCGTTACTTCAACCAGTGCATCTCACTGGGCCGCAGGGAAGGCCTGATCCAGTACGTCACCGCGGACGACCGCGCCGTCCGGGCGGCTCTGACGGGACGGCTCGCCGCCGTCTACAAGGAAGTGGTCTGCGCGGGCGCGGCCTGGAGCGTCGCCAACCCGACGCTCGGGATGCCGACCCGGCGCCGCCGCGTCGTGCGGGAGCAGGCCCCGGCGGGGCCTCAGGTCAAGGTGCCGGCCTGACCCGCACAGCGGAAGTCCCCGGCCGTGGACTCCCGGGTGCCCCGCCGGCGCCGTACCGGCGGCGCACCCGGCCCGGTCGGCGCCGCCCGGCGAGCGGACTCCCGCGCCAGGCGGCGTCCCTTGACCGCTGTGCGTGGGCCGGTACGTCGGCCGGCCCCTCACGGCCTGGACGCACGTACTCGGGTGGAGATGAGTACGTGCGCTCTGCCGGTGCCGGGGTGCGGCGCGAACGATGGGGCCATGCGCCAAGGACTACCGAAACCCGTTCCGCCGCTGGTGCGGATCCTTCTGATGACCGGGGTGTCGTCGGCGGCGTGGGCTGCCTGGCTGGGCTGGGACCAGCACCGCGACGTGCACCCCGACGGTACGACGACCGGCCCGTACGAGGCGTGGCAGGTGATCGGGCTGGTGCTGACTCTGCTGGTACCGGTGTACTGGGCGGCGTCCCGGCGTCACGTCGCGGCCGCCGTGCTCGGCACCACGGCGGGCCTGACCGCTGCCGCCTACTACGACTGGTCGGACGACGCCGAGGGCCTGTTCGTGGTCGGCGTGGGGTTGCTGATGGCGGCGAGCCTCGCCCTGACCGCCCTCGTGTCCGCCGTGATCGGCTCCATGAAACGGCACGGACGGCGGATCGGACAGTGACGGCACGCCGATGGGAGCCACGTCCTCGCCCGCCGGGACATCAGGTGCGGTGCGGGTCCGCCGGCCCGTTCAGGATGTGCCGCCCGGGTCCGGGGCGACTATGAAGGAAGGCAGCGGCCACGCCGCGGTGCGAGCCGTGGCACCGAGTGGGACGGAGGTCGGCGCATGGGCAGGGCGGACTCCTCGCGGGCAGACCGGGACCGGCCGGCGGCCGGCCCCGCCGTGCCGCCCAGCGGCCTGCTCGACCGGCTGAGTGTCGCCGCGGTGGTGCTGGACACGAGGGGCCGGGTGGTGTTCTGGAGCCCTCAGGCCGAGGAGCTGTTCGGCTACACGGCGCAGGAGGCGCTGGGCCGGTACGCAGCGCGGCTGATGGTCCACGAGGAGCACTGGGACGAGGTGATCAAGCTTTTCGCCCAGGTCATGGAGTCCGGTGCCGACTGGGCCGGGGCGTTCCCGATCCGGCACAAGGACGGCAGCACCCGCCTGGTGGAGTTCCGCAACATGCGGCTGCTGGACGACCTCGGTGACACCTACGCCCTGGGCCTGGCCGCGGACCAGGCGACCGTGCGGCGGGTCGAGCGGGACGTCGCCCTGTCCACGCGCCTGGTGTCCCAGTCCCCGATCGGGCTGGCCATCCTGGACACGGACCTGCGCTACGTGACCGTGAATCCGGCTCTCGAACGCATCACCGGCCTGCCCGCCGCCGAACGGGTCGGCCGGACGGCCGGCGAGGTCCTGACCTTCCTGGACACCGGGAACGTCGAGACGCGTTTCCGCCGTGTCCTGCAGACGGGCGAACCGGTCGTGGACCGGCACATCGTCTGCCGTCCCCCCGGCGACCCCGACCGGGACCACGCCTGGTCCGTCTCCTACTACCGGCTGGAGGATTCCGCCGGGCGGGTGCTCGGCATCGCGTATTTCGTCATCGACATCACCGAGCGGCACCGAGCCGCGACCGAAGCGGCGCAGGCACGGCAGCGCCTGGCCCTGATCGCCAAGGTCTCCGCCTCCGTGGGCACCACCCTCGATCTGGAAACGACGGCGCATGAGCTGGCCGAGGCCCTCGTACCGGATCTGGCCGACATGGTCACCGTGGACGTGACCCAGAGCCTGCTCTCCGGGCGCGCCGTGCCGGACGCGGGTCCGGCGAGCTTCCGCGTCCTCGCCGTCGGCGCGGTCCATCCGGCGGAGGCGGTCCGCGCGGTCGACCCGCCCGGGGGAATCGCCACGTACGGAAGCGACCGTCTGGTCACCCGGTGCGTGCGCACCCGCCAACCGGTCCTGGTGCCCCACACCTCTGCCGGCGACCTGCGGCGGATCGCCCGCGACAGCGAGGCCGCCGCCCTCCTCGCGGCGGCCGGTGTGCACTCCTACCTGGCCGTACCGCTCGTGGCCCGCGGGGAAGTCCTCGGCGCCGTCGCCCTCAAACGCACCCACAACCCCGCGCCCTTCGACGACGACGACGTCTTCCTCGCCGGCGAGGTGGCCTCCCGCGCCGCGGTGTGCATCGACAACGCCCGCGGGTACCAGGCCCAGCGCGAAGCGGCCCTCACCCTGCAGCGCAGCCTGCTCCCCGAGCCCCCGTCACTCCTGCCCGGCCTGCAGATCGCCTGCCGCTACCAGCCCGCCGGCGCCACCAGCGAGGTCGGCGGCGACTGGTACGACGCCATACCCCTGCACGCGGGCAGGACCGCCCTCGTCGTCGGCGACGTCATGGGCAGCGGCATCAACGCCGCCGCCACCATGGGCCAGCTCCGCAGCGCCACCCGCGCCTTCGCCGAACTCGACCTCGCCCCCGACGAGGCCCTCCGCCATCTCGACCACCTGACCGAGAGCGTCCAGCAGACCATCGCCACCTGCGTCTACTGCGTCTACGACCCGCAGGAGGGCCGGTGCCACATCAGCCTCGCCGGCCACCTGCCCCCCGCCCTGCTGTGTCCCGGCCGGCCGGCGGAGCTCCTCGATCTGCCCACCGGCGTGCCGCTGGGTGTCGGAGGCGTCCCCTTCGAGACCACCACCATCGCCTTCCGCCCCGGCGACCGGCTCGTCCTCTACACCGACGGCCTGGTCGAAACCCGGAGCGAGGCCATCGACGCCCGCCTGGACGCCCTTCTGGCCGCCCTCACCGAGCTGCGCGGCCCGGACCTGGGGGAGGTCTGCGACCGCCTCCTGGACATCCTCCGATCACCCGGCGGCGAGGACGACGTCGCCGTGCTCATCGCGCAAGCCCGGCCCTGAGGAACCGCACCGGGCAGTCCACTCGGCCGGCAGTCGCCAAGGCGGTGTCCGGCGCGGCCTCCACTACCGTCCGCCGCCCCGCTGGGCACGCCCCGCGGGGCAGCGCGGGAAGCGGGCCGCGGCCCGACGGGATCAGCGGGCCAGCCGGTTGACGGCGGCGGCCGCGATGCCTTCCATGTAGCCGGGGTCGTCGCTGGGCTGGCCGGAGAGTTCCACGATGCCGAACCTGTGGCCGCTGCGGATCACCGCGACACCGCCGGTGACTCTGCCGTCGCCGCTGAAGGCCGGGTACCACCTGCCCTCGCCGGTCTTGACGGTGAGCGTGTGTCCCTTGCCGTAGTACCAGTGACCGGCCGGCTCGTCCTGGCAGCCGCGCACCAGCTTGTCGAGCTGCTTCTCGTACGAGGCCGCGGACGTGTCGGTGGAACCGTCTGCGACGGATTCGGTCAGCAAGGTGTCCTTGGTGTCGAAGGTCCAGGTCACGTCGGCGTAGGCCGCGGCCTTCCCCATGGTGAGCGTGCGCATCGTCTCCTCGCCCGAGCACGCCGAGAGGGCCTGTGTCCCGGTGGTGCCCACCGTCGAGCCGACCGGGGCCAGGCCCTGCTGGAAGAAGTCTGCACGCTGCATCAGATTGCCGGTGCCCAGGCCGTGCCCGGCCGCCGTGCCGGTCGCCGCGGTCGCCGGCCGGTTCGGCGAGCCGGTGTGCGCGTCGGCGGCCGCGGGCTGCGTGCCGATGACGACCGCGCCCAGGGCGGCACCGAGCAAGGCCGCTGCTCCTGCGGTACGACCGAGGCGCGAGGACTTCCTGCCGGCTGCTTGGTTGTCGAACATCTCGTCTCCTGTCTGGTCGCGACGCGGTTCGCGTCGCCGTACACCAGGGAGATGCCGCAGGTGCGGGAGATGTTGGATGGGGATCCGCCGCGATCGGTGTGAGCCACATCACGTCTGCCGACGGGGTCGGGGCGGTCTCAGAGCTGTGTCACGGCCGCACGAACGATCCGCGTCATCGCCGCCGTGCCCAGGCAGGCGTCGACCTCCAGGACCCCGTAGTGGGAGCCGTTCCGGAGTATGGCGACGCCTCCGCACGCCTCCTTCCCCCGTGGTGCGGTCCCTGCGGTGTTCAGATCACCCTCGTAGGTGCCCAGCCAGCTCGCGGTGATGCCCGGAGCGACATCGACCGTGTGCGTCGGCCCGTAGACCCAGTGGCCGGCCGGTTCGGTCTGGCACGGCACTTCCTCCAGCAGCAGGCGCTGGGCGTAGTTCTCCGCCAATGCCGGGGTTCGGGCGTCGTCGGCGACCTCGCGCGCGACCTGGTCCTCGATGTTCTCCGCCAGGGTGGGGTCACTGGCGTCCGTGTGCGTGGTCGTCACCAGCCCGCGGAAGTGTGCGTCCGACCCTCCCAAGGTCTCGCCGAGGGTCTTCTCCCCGGTGCAGGCCGCGTTGGCGTACTGACCGTCTCCGACCCGGTCCCGCACGTAGATGCGCCGGGAGATCCCCACCTTCCGGAACTCGGCCGCTGCCAGCAAGTGCCGGTCCGTCATGGGTCCGCCGGCGGGCTTCGGCGCGGGAGAGCCGTTGCCCGGCGAGGACGCCGAAGCGTCCGGCGTCACCGTGGGGGTGGCCGGAGCGGAGCGAGCGGGCAGGACGAACCGGCCGGTCAGCAGGCCGAGTCCGGCGGCTGCCGCCAGGACGACGACGACCGTCCGAGCCCGCACGGCGGCACCTCCCGGCCCCTGGTCATGCCGATGCCGGTCGGGCGAGGGGAGCCGGGACGCCTCAGAAGCCATGGCCGAGGCGGTCCCGCATGAAACGACGAGCCTGGTGGATGCGGTCCTTGACCGTGCCCAGGGGAGCACCGGTGATCTCGGCGACCTGAAGGTAGGTCAGGTCTCCGAGGTCGCGCAGCACGAAGGACTCCACCAGGGCCGGGTGCCGTTCCTCGAGCGCGGCCAGCGACTCCATCAGGTCCAGGCGGGTCCCCGCGATGACGCTCGTCGTCCGGGGGTCGGCACCCTCGGGAAGGACCGCGTGACTGTCCTCCGCGCGCCGGCGCATCGAGCGGTACGTGGACCGGGCGGCGTTCGAGGCGATCACCGTCACCCACCCGAGGAACGAGCCCCGCCCGGTGTACTCGTGCAGGTGCGTGCTGATGGACAGCAGGGCGTCCTGCGCGGCCTCTTCGGCGTCGGCGTGGTGCGGGAGGAACCTGGAGCAGCGGCGCATGACCGCGGGCCGGAGCCTGACGAGGAGCCGCTCCAGGGACGCCCGGTCACCCGCCTGGGCAGCCGCCACAAGCCGTGTCAGCTCATCCTCTTCGGTCACCCTGATTCCCCCCGTCGGCGTCCGGCCCCGCATCCCCTCGGCCGCACCGACGCGTTCCCAGCCCATCGCCTCGGGCACAATGTCGCCGCATGCGGAAGCTAGGTCGTTACCTCCTCGACGACAGACTGGGAGCCGGTTCGTTCGCGACCGTCTGGAAAGCATACGATCCCGAGCTCGACACGGATGTCGCGGTCAAGGTGCTCGCGGACAACTGGGCGTCGAACGCCGATGTTCGACAGCGCTTTCTGGCGGAGGCGAGGCTGCTCCGCAGGATCTCGAGCCCGCGTGTCGTACGAGTTCACGACGTCGGTGTCCAGGACGACCGGCCCTATTTCGTCATGGACTACGTCCGAGGCGGCACACTGGCCGAGAGGATCGGGCACTGCCGGCCCGCGGAGGCGCTCCGTCTGGCGGCCGAGGCCGGATACGCGGTTCAGGTGCTCCATGAGGCAGGCGTCGTCCACCGCGACATCAAGCCGTCGAACCTCCTGGTCGACACGAGCCGCACGCCCCCTGCCGTGCTCGTCGCGGACCTCGGCAGCGCGAAGCAACTCGCCGACGCGTCGGGGTTGACCGTGACCACGGGAACTCCCGCCTACATGGCGCCCGAGCAGGCCTTCCAGACCGGCGGTTTCGACGGCCGAGCCGATGTGTACGCCCTCGGAGTCGTCACGTTCGAACTGTTGACCGGACACAAGCCGTTCGGTTCGGGCGGTCGTGCGGTCCTTGCGGCAGGGCAGGCGGCGACGTCTTCGGCGCCGACGATCCCGAGGGAGCTGGAGGTGCCGAACGGCATCGACACGCTCCTGCGTGCCGCGCTGTCCCTGGATCCCGAGCGCCGACCGCAAACGGCGCGGGAGTTCGCGGATGCCCTGCTGTCACGGGGAGGGCGGGAGGAGGCGCCGGCCGGGCCCTCGGGGCCGACACGTCCGGTGGTCTGGCTTGCGGCGGTCGTCGTGTTCCTGGTGACCGCGGTGCTGACCTGGTGGGTCCGCTGATCCCGATCGCGGCTGCCGATCACGGCTGCCGATCACGGCTCCCCGTCACGGCTCCGGGTCACGGCTCCGGGTCACGGCCGAACTGCCGTGACCGCCCGTCCCGTCCGCGCGACTCCGATAACATGTTCGAACTCAGGATGAATGCCGACCGCCCGTCCGTCACCGGAAAACCATGCCATCCAGCACGAAAAGCAACCCCCATTTGACCGACATCCAAACAATCGGGCCGAGTTATTGAGATCGATAGCATCGCGACTGTTTTCGCGAATAAAATGCGGAATTGCGTTCTCCGCGTGGCGTCGACCACGGGCGATACTGTGGGCCGCAGCGGTTGTGGTGTCCCTTGGACTGCTCCTCACGCTGGAGATCGTCGCGCGCCGCTACGGCCTGCCGGGGCCGGTCGCCTGTCAGATACGGGAGCTGATATTCCCGCCCAAATCGGGCTTCTTGTTGTACGCCAGCCTGGCGTTGACGATGGTGGTGCTCACCCGGCGGGAACGGTTCGTGGCGGCCGGCGCCGCGATCGGCATCGACGTCGCCTTCTTCCTCGTGCGGTGGCTGGCCGGTGTCAGGGTGACCGAAGGCCACCCCTTCGGCAACGGTGCTCTGTGGGTGATCGTGGGCTGTGCGGTCATCGCCGTCACGCGACGCACAGGCCCGGACCGTGTCCTGATGCTGAAGGGCGTCGGGCTGGGACTGCTGCTGGTGGTGGGCCGCAAGACCGGTGACACCTGGCTGCTGATCACGTCGAAGACCCGCCCGGCGGTGCTCGACCAGTACGTGGCGACCGCCGATCACGCGCTGGGCAATCCGTCGTGGCTGGTGGGTCGGATGGTCACGGCCACCGGCTCGATCGGCGCCCATGCCCTCAACTACGTCTACGCCCAGCTCGCGGTGGCCGCCGTCGTCGTCGCGCTGTACCAACTGCGCAACGTGGCGGTCGAGCGCCGCTTCCCGGGCCACCACCTGGTGCGCACCTTCCTGGTGATCGGCCTCGTCGGTCCGGCCGTCTACATGATCTTCCCGGTGGTCGGCCCGCTCTACGCCTACGGCACCGGCAACGACCACTGGGCGTGGGCCGACCTGTGGCCGGCAACGCCGCCCACGGCGCACTGGGCGGTGTCCGACCTGTGGCCGCACACGCCGCCGCCGATCGGCACCCCGCACCCGATGCCGTTCGACCAGACCACCCCGCGCAACTGCATGCCCAGCCTGCACACGGCGTGGGCCACCGCGATCTTCATGCATTCCCGCAAGGGCCCACGGATCCTGCGGTACGCAGGCACCTTCTGGCTGATCGCCACGCTCACCGCAACCCTCGGATTCGGCTTCCACTACGGCGCGGATCTCGCTGCCGGCATGGTGTTCGCAGTCACGATCGAGGCAGCTCTGCGCTCGCTGGACCGCGGCTGGGAACGATCGGGGATCCGGCTCGTCGTTCACGGTGCATCGGTCTTCGCCGCGCTCCTGGCCGCATACCGCTATCTGCCGGTGCAGATGGCCGAACACCCGTGGCTGTCCGGACCACTCGTCCTTCTGGCGGTGACCTCAGTGGTCCACGGCTACGCACGGACCACCACGTCGTGGGAACGGAAGACCGCCCCACCGCGGCAACCCGAATTGCAACCCGAAGCAGCCTGAATCACGTACCGGGGCGGTGTCCGCGGCGTACGCGAGCGCCAGGAGACCCAGGCGCTCGCGCCGGGCGTGGCTCACTCGGCGCCGGCGGGCCGCTGGGCGTCATGGCCGGGGAAGAGCGTCGCGGCCACGTGCCGCGTGTCGGCGTATTCGACGACGGAGACGATCTTGCCGTCGCGGACCGTGTAGATGCCGATGCAGCGATTGTCGTAGGCGCCGCCGTACACGGTCGTGGCCTTGGAGGTCCATTCGGCCACCACGCGGTCGCCCTCGGCGATCGTGCTGACCAGTTCGATGTCCACGGTGCCGGGGACGAAGACCGTTCCCATGCCGCCGAGGAACTCGTTGATGATCGCGTCGCGGCCGTGCCACACCTTGGAGACGGGCAGGTCGCCCGGGTAGTGCCAGGTCGCGTCTGCGGAGAAGCTGTCGTGGATGACGTCGGCGTCACCGTCGCGGACGGCCTCGACGTAGCGGATGACGACGGCCCTCGCGTCGCTGGTGGTCATGGGCGTGCTCCTTCGGTTGTTCCCGCGTCCGGATGTTCCGGCGCGGATCAGGACAGGGTGAGGACGGCCTTGCCGCGGATGCGGCGGTCGCGCAGGTCGGTGAGGGTGGTCGCGGTGTCGGCCCAGTCCGTGACGCGGCCGATCTCGGGGTGCAGGCGGCCTTCGGCGGTCAGCCGGACGAGTGCCGCGAGGTCGTCGTCGAGGCGGGTGTCGGCGTCGAGGTAGTGGAAGTGGCGGATGACAGCCGATTCGGGGCCGGTGAAGAAGTCGAAGAAGTCGAGCGTCGCCGGTGTCCGGCTTGCCTGCCCGAACCAGATCAGCGTGCCGCGCCTGGCGAGCCGCGCGAGGGCGAGGGGGAGGGCCGGTCCGCCGGTCGACTCCAGCACGACG
Source organism: Streptomyces sp. NPDC028331 (assembly GCF_055565775.1). NCBI lineage: Bacteria > Bacillati > Actinomycetota > Actinomycetes > Kitasatosporales > Streptomycetaceae > Streptomyces > Streptomyces sp. NPDC028331. Next base: position 52,508 of record NZ_JBVHTR010000032.1, read on the forward strand.
CCGTACGGACCGCGGGCGTCGGCGACGTCGTGGACGATCTCGGCGGCGCCGAGGTCGGCAAGCCGGGCCCCGCGTGCGGCGTTCCCGGTCACGGCGGTGACCTGAGCCCCGGCGGCGGCCGCGAGTTCGGTGACGAAGTGGCCCACGCCCCCCGAGGCACCGGTCAGCAGTATCCGCCGGCCCAGCACGGGTCCGGCAGCGCGCAACAGCCGCAGCGCGGTGAGACCGGCCAGCGGCAGCGCCGCGCCCTGGAGCACCGACACGCTGTCCGGCAGCTCGGCGAGCGCGTCGGTAGGCACCGCCACGTACTCCGCCCAGCCGCCCCCCATGGGATGGCCCACGACCCGCGTGATCCCGGACGGCCCGCTGCCGTCGGCGGCCGGCTGCACCACCAGGCCCGCGATGTCCTTGCCGGGGCGCGCGCCGGGGACGGGCTTCTCCAGCTTGAACGTCTCGCCCCGATTGACCGAGAACGCCTCGACCTTCACCAGCGCCTCGTTGGGGCGCGGCGTCGGTTCGGGGACGTCGGCGAGCACGACCGGCTCGGCGGGATCTCCGGTCGGTACGAAGGCTTTCATCGTGGTCATCTCCTCGGTGGCCCGCGGCCGTTCCTCGGCGCGGCTTGCAGGACCATCCGACCGTGTGGAGGGGCGACCCGGCCAACAACCCGCTCGCCTGACCGACAACGTGGGGTTGTCGCTTAGGGTCGGCGGCATGGACCTTGACCTCGCCCTGGTCCGCGCCTTTGTCGCGACCGCCGGGACACTGCACTTCGGGCGGGCCGCCGAGGAGCTGAACACCAGTCAGCAGGCGCTGTCCAAACGCATCGCGCGGCTGGAGGAGTTGCTGGGCGTGCGGCTCTTCGAGCGCCAGGGCGGCACCCGGCTGAGCGAGGCGGGGGAGCGGTTCCTGCCGGCCGCGCGCGAGGCGCTCGCGGCGGGCGAGCGGGCGATCGCGGCGGTGACGGGCGCCGGCCCGGTCGTCCGGATCGACACGTGGGGTCATCTGTACGCGCCGATGCGCACGGTCGCGGAGGCGGTACGGAGGCTCGGCGCGGTGCGGTGGGAGCCGGGCCCGGGACGTGACTGGCCGTCAGTCGCACACGCGCTGTCGCGCGGCGACACGGACCTGGGCTTCGGTCGCGTGCACCCGCTGCCCGACGGCCGGGATGCGGGACTCACCCAGCGTCTGGTGCGGCTGGAACCCGTCGACGTGGTGGTCGGCGCGTCCCACCCGTTGGCCGACGCCGGTGCACTGCGCCCGGCCGACCTGCGCGACAGCGTCCTGGTGTGCCCGGCCGAACTGAACCGCCTGGACTTCCTGCGCCGTTTCGCCGACGAGTTCGGGATCACGCGGCGGCACGACGGCCCCAATCTGGGCCTGGACCACCTCCTCCGGCACGTGCGCACCGACCCCCGAGGCTTCACCGTCTTCCCCGCCGACGCGCCGCTGCCGGACCACACGGGGCTGCGCTCCATCCCGCTCGTCGAGCCGACACCGCTGTACGCGTGGTCGCTGGCCTGGCGGGAGTCGTCCCGCCACCCGCTGCTCGACACCCTGCTGCGCGGCTTCACCGAAACCGGCCGTACCCGGCGCTGGCTGGAGTACCGACCGCAGCGCGACTGGCTCCCCGACACCGACCATTCGAAACTCGTGGACCGTCAGGAGCCGGCTCGCGGACGGCCGCCGTCGCCGGCCCGGGGCGTGGACCTGGTGGACCGGGCCGAGAGCGCTGCCGGTGATGCCTGAAGCGGACGCGGAGGCCGGACGTCGAGCGGGTCCGGAGGCGGGCAGGGCTCCAGCGGGGCGTGCGGCCGGTCGGTCAGGGGCGGTCCAGACCCCACGTCTGCAGGGCGTAGGGCCGCCCCTTCTCCTCACCCCTGATCAGCGGCACGTCGAGCAGTCTGAAGCCGGCCTTGGTGGCCACGGCGACGCTGGCGGAGTTCTCGGCTTCCAGCTCCAGGATCACCTGCTCCGCGCCGAGCTGCTCGAAGGCGTACGCGGCCATCACCCGCACCGCCCGTGCCGCCAGCCCCTGGCCGCGGTGGGCCGGGCCGACCGCGTAGCCGAGCTCCGTGCCCTCGGGGGCACGCCGCAGCATCACCTCGCCGAGCGGTGCGCCGCCGTCGACGGTGATGGCGAGCAGGATGGCCGTGCCCTCGGCCCGAAGCTGCCGGTCCCGGTGCAGTCGTGCGCGGGCGGCCGCTTCGTCGAAGGGGGAGACGATCGGTGTCCAGTACGCGATGTCGGGGTGGTCGAACAGCTCCGGCATCGCGGCCAGGTCCGCCTCCGTCCAGTCGCGGAGAACGAGCCCTTCCCCTGAGAGCTCGATCCGCTCGGGAAAGGGCGTGGTGCTGCTCATGGCGGGGGCCTCCCTGACTTGTCCAGGACAAGGAAGGATAACCGGCCCGTGGTCGCCCGCCGTGGGCACGGAGCCGAGGGGCGCCGGGCGGGTTGCGGAGGAGCCGGTGCGCCCGTCTTCGCCGCGTTCCGCGCACGCGAGGGGTCGATGCCGATGCCGGCGCGGACCGACCCGGCCTCGCCCCGACCGGCGGCTTTTCCCGGCCGTATGTCCGTCGGCCGTAGGACGGCGTTCCGGAACGGCCCCCGTCCGGGTGCTCAGCCGGAGCCGGGACCGCCCGCCGATTCGCCGGCGGCGCGGCGGTACTCGGCGTTGATGCGCTTCGCCTCCTCGAGCTGGTCCTCGAGGATGACGATGCGGCACGCCGCCTCGATCGGGGTCCCCTTGTCGACGAGCTCGCGGGCGCGCGCGGCGATGCGCAGTTGGTAGCGGGAGTACCGGCGGTGTCCCCCCTCCGAGCGGAGCGGAGTGATCAGACGCGCCTCACCGATGGCTCGGAGGAAGGCCGGGGTGGTGCCGAGCATCTCGGCCGCCCGGCCCATCGTGTACGCCGGGTAGTCGTCGTCATCCAGACGATCGTGCAGAGGATTGTCCGATGTCATGTCACCTCGCTGTGCAACGCGCCGAGGGGTCCCGGTGGCGTACGGCGTCAGGGCCCCGAAGGAACCTATCGCGATCGGCCCTCACCGGCTCGCGGCTGCCGCCTCCTGTCGCGCGTACCGTTTCGGCCCAGAGGGCGGTCCGGGTACGGGCGGGCCGCATAAGCTCTGCTGTCATGTCGAACCCTGATGAGCTGCTGGTCGCCATCTCCGCCGCGGTGGAGTCCGAGCGGAGCAATCAGATGTCGTTGACCGTGGTCGTCGGCGGCGCCGTCATCACCGGCCGGCTGGCTCCCGAGGCCGTGTGGCGGGAGCGGGTGGCGGAGGTCCTGAAGGACTCCGACCGTCTGGCCCCGTTCTCGAACGTCTTCACCCGCGGCCCGCAAGGGAAGCGGGCCGGTCGCGGCGAGGCGCCCACGCATCTGCACTTTCATCTCGCCCGGATCCTCCAGGGCAGCCTCGGCATCCCGGAGACGGGCGGCATGTACCGCGTCGCGATCAAGGACGTGAGCGCATGGAGCGTGGGCGATCTGAGTTACGTCGACCGGTGAGACGCCGTCTCCGCCCGGTGGCCCGGCCACGGGTTCCGAGCGGACGGCGACACGGCGGTGGGGGGGGGGGGGGGGGGGGGGGGGGGGGAGGGGGGGGGGGGGGGGAGAGGGAGGGCGGTGGCCCCCTCTCCCCCCTGATGGTAGTCCGCGGCGAAAAGGACGCGTTGGAGGGCG
>NZ_JBVHTR010000032.1:56203-78197 GCF_055565775.1 Streptomyces sp. NPDC028331
CGCCGCCCCCCCCCCCTCCTCCCCTCCCCCCTCACCTACAAACGCCCCCCAACACCCCCCCCCCCCCCCCCCCCCCCCCCCCCCCCCCCCCCCCCCCCCACCGGGTCCCCGAGGGCGGTTTCCCGCCCGTCCTCATGTCACCGGCATGTCACCGGCGCCGCTCGGGCGCGCCGCAGGGCGGGTGCGGCGGTCCGTCGAGGACGTCCCGCAGCCGGATCCGGTCGGTGTACGTGGAACTGTCGCGGAGAACGGCGAGCCGGACCAGCGTGATCAGGCCCGTGCTCTCGTCGTCCCCGTCGCACACGGTCAGGTACTCGACCCGGGCACCCGCCATGACGGCCAGAGCCACCTCGACGGTCATGTCGTCGCATACCCGGGGCCCGTGCCCTTCGCTGTCGTCGACCACGGGCCCGGGGGCGGGATCCGGCCCGCGGTACTGCGTCCGCGTAGGCGTCAAGGGTGTCTCCTTCGGTAAGGGCTGGTCGGACTGACGGCCCGTGCGGCCCCGGGAGGCTCCGTACGGCCCCGGGAGGCCTCCGCGGCTCCCGGGACCGCACGGGGCACCCGGGACCGCGTCGGCCGCGGGGCTCTCAGGCGGCCGAGTCGTTGCCGGGCCGCCGCTGTGCCCTGCGGCGCACCCCCGCGCCCACGGGGCGGTCCTGACCGGTGCGGCCCCGGCGGCCCCGGGACGGCGAAGACGTGCGGCGGGGGCGTTCCACGACGGGGGCGGTGATGACCACCGGGACTCCGGAGGGAGCCTGGGCGCCCGTGATACGGCTCAGCTCCGCCTCGCCCGAGCGGACCGGGGTGATGCGCGGGGTGATGCCGGCCGAAGCCATCAGCCGGTTCACGCCGCGGCGCTGGTCGGGGGTCACGAGGGTGACGACGCTGCCGGACTCCCCGGCCCGGGCCGTGCGGCCACCACGGTGCAGGTAGTCCTTGTGGTCATTGGGCGGATCCACGTTGACGACCAGGTCGAGGCTGTCGATGTGGATGCCGCGGGCCGCGACGTTGGTGGCCACCAGGACGGTGACGTGACCGTCCTTGAACTGCGCCAGGGTCCGGGTGCGCTGCGGCTGGGACCGGCCACCGTGCAGGGCCGCGGCGCGGACACCGCTGTTCAGCAGGTGCCTGGTCAGCCGGTCCACGGCGTGCTTGGTGTCCAGGAACATGATGACCCGGCCGTCCCGGGCCGCGATCTCCGTGGTCGTGCGGTGCTTGTCCGCGTCGTGCACATGGAGTACGTGGTGCTCCATCGTGCTGACGGCACCGGCCGACGGGTCGACGGAGTGAACCACCGGGTCGGTCAGGTAGCGGCGGACCAGCAGGTCGACGTTGCGGTCCAGGGTGGCCGAGAACAGCATCCGCTGGCCCTCCGGGCGCACCTGGTCGAGCAGGGCGGTGACCTGGGGCAGGAAGCCCATGTCGGTCATCTGGTCGGCCTCGTCGAGAACCGTGGTTCCCACGTCGGCGAGCCGGCAGTCGCCCCGGTCGATGAGGTCCTTGAGCCGTCCGGGCGTGGCGACGACCACCTCGGCGCCGGCGCGCAGCGCACCGGCCTGCCTGCCGATGGACATTCCGCCGACGACGGTGGCGAGCCGCACGCGCACGGCGCGGGCGTAGGGAGCGAGCGCGTCGGTGACCTGCTGGGCCAGCTCACGGGTGGGGACGAGGATCAGGGCCAGTGGCCGGCGCGGCTCGGCGCGCCGGCCCGCCGTCCGGGCCAGTACCGCCAGGCCGAAGGCGAGGGTCTTGCCCGACCCGGTGCGACCGCGGCCGAGTACGTCACGGCCGGCCAGGGAGTTCGGCAGGGTGGCCGCCTGGATCGGGAACGGTACGGTCACGCCTTCATGGCCGAGCGTGGCCAGCAACGGAGCCGGCATGGCGAGATCGGCGAACGACTCGACGGCGGGCAACGCGGGCGTGACCGTCTTCGGCAGGGCGAACTCGCCCCGCGCCGGCTGTCGGCCTCCGTGACCGCTGGAGCGGCGCGGAACGCCGGAGCGGCCCGTGGCGGCACTTCCTCCGAAGCGGTCGGACGGGCGATCGGTGCGTGGGCGAGCGGTACGTGTGCGGTTCATGCGGACCTTCCTCGATGCTGGCGCGTATCAAGGAATTCCCGCAGCGGAAACGAGCGGCGCAGAGAATCGCGAGAACGGGCCGGAAACAACAGGGTCGAATCACCCTGGAAAAGAAGCGAGCTGGGGCCCGCACCCCAAGGTGCGGGCCCCAGCTGCGAAGTATGAGTCAGTGCCGGTGCGTCAGGCGGGAACGATGTTCTCGGCCGTCGGGCCCTTCTGGCCCTGCGCGATGTCGAACGACACCTTCTGGCCTTCCAGCAGCTCGCGGAAGCCCTGGGTGGCGATGTTCGAGTAGTGGGCGAAGACGTCGGCGCCGCCGCCGTCCTGCTCGATGAAGCCGAAGCCCTTTTCCGCGTTGAACCACTTCACGGTGCCAGTAGCCATTTTGTTTCTCCTTCGGGGGCGGTGTCAGGAATACGCTCTGTGCGCACTCCCCGTCGCCGTGATGATCAGCCGTCGGAAAAACCTTCTGGCAACCACACCTGCAACTGATGACGACAGTATCACGTCGACGTCGGCACTGCGTGGCAAATAATTCTGCACGGCATGTCGGTACAGAAATATTCATCGTGCGCCGCGTCGATTTCTTACTCCGCGACGACAGATATCGGCTTCCGGGGATGGAGTGTTGCCGTCGCGTTTTTCCGTCCCCAGCGCCGTGACCTGCGACGCGGTCTGCCGGTCCGAAGTCCCGTCCTTCGACACGGACTTCGGCACCCGTGGTGGCGGAGCGCCGGAGACGGCCCCTCGGCCGCACTCCTCACCGGAGCACGGGTGACCGCCCGTGCCGGTCGCCGCAGCCACCGTCAGTCGTGGAGCCGAGCTGCCTTGGACCGCGCCGAACGCGTGCCCGAGCCGGGCTCCTGCGGGCCCTCGAGCGGCAAGGTCTCGTCCTCGTCCGGCCCGAAGTCAGGGGCTTGAAAGGGGTTGGTCGTGGGAGGCTGCGCTGCCGCAGTGGAGTAGCGGGGTTCCCCTTCCAGGGCGGAGAACAGCGGCGTCAGATCGATGAGAGAACTCTCTTCCGTTACAGGCCCGAAGGGCCTGGTGTGCCGTGACCGGGCACAACGGTCCTACAGCTTGGTCATCTTGGCGTACGGGCTCAGGATCCGCATGCGCGTCGAGCCGAAGTCCACGAGCGCCGCGATGCCGTCCTCGATGCCGATCACCCGGCCGAGTCCGTACACGTCATGTGTCACCTGGTCGCCCATGGCGAAGTGCTTGGGAGCCGGTGTGACCGGGGCCTTGAAGGGGCTGGTGGGCAGATGACGCTTCGGTGCAGCAGGCTTTGTCATGGCTCAGTATGAGCCTACACGCGCCCCGTTCGCTGTGTCCGTCGGCACAGATCCGCACGCGAGCAACCGCGTCACCCGACTGACCTGGGGTTTCGGGACCGGATGCGGTGAAAACTCGCCGTCCGGACACTGCAGAATCCCCGGGGTCCGCGACCCGGGGATCGGACTGGGGGCGGGTGACGAGCGGACCGGGAGCGGGTGACGAGCACCGGACTCGCGCTCTCTGCCGCGCGGCCCCCGAACCCCGTCAGCTCTCCCGTTTGATCCACTCGCTGCCGCCCAGCGGGTAGTCGTAGCCCGGGCGGCCCACGTCGGCGCTGGTGCGGAAGGGGGTGCCGTTGTCGTCGATGTGCACGGTGCCGTGGCGGCCGCCGCTGGACCAGTCCAAGGTCAGGTCCCATCGCACGTCGTGCGCCCGGGTGTGGGCGGTGACGTAGAAGACCTCCGGGTCGGACTCGCTGACCTTGTACGGGAAGTCGCGCTGGCCGTTCTTGACGGTGACCGTGGGACTGCCGTTGTCGAGGTCGATGTCGAACGACTTCGTGTCGACACCACCGCCGCAGCCGACGCCCATCGAGTAGTCGTTCCAGGCGAGCGGCGCGCCCTTGGTGAGGACGCGTATGTGCAACGCCTCCAGGACGACGGTGTCCTCGCTGGTGCCCTGGACGGTGAGGGCGACCCGCTGTTCCCCCGAGGACACCGCCCCGTACGCGGCGGCCCAGCGCGGGGCGTCCTGCTCGTTCGGCGCCGGCGGGCCGACCTGCGCGGGTCCGCTGTCGACGAGGAAGTGCTGGCTGCAGGGGCTGTCGTAGACATAGGGACGGATGCCTACGGTGAGCGGGACGGCGCCGGTGGCGCTGCCGTCGCTGCTCCGGGCCCCGCCCTGCCGGCCGCCCTGGGAAGCGCCGGACCCGGCCTCCTCGGATCCGGCCTCCTCCGACTCGGTGCTGGAGGCGGAGGCCGATGCGGACGGCTTGTGTCCCTTCGCGGTCGGGGACGGTGAGGCGGACGGCTTCCCGGTATCCGCCGCGCCGGTGATCGTGGCGGTGTCACCGGCCGCCTGCCGGCCCCCCGTGCCGTTCCCACCGCCGAGCGGGCGCACGGTGAGCACCACGGCTCCCAGCACGGCGGCCACCGCGACGCAGGCGATCAGCACGGTACGGCGACGACGGGGAGGACGGGGACGACGCGGCGGCGAGAGCTCGCGCGGCACGTCGACGACAACCGGTTCGCCGTTCTCGCCTTCGCCCTTGCCCTTGCCCAGTTTGTGCGATGTCGCTGAGCCGGGGCCTGCCGTTCCAACGGTCTCCCTCGCATCAGCAGCATCCCCAGAATCAGAGGCATCACTGGCATCAATCGCACCAGCAGCATCAGTGGCATCAGCGGAACTGGCGGAACCGGCTGAACTAGCTGCACCGGCGGAACCGGCGGAACCGGCCGCACCGGCCGCACCGGCCGCACCGGCCGAAGGCGCTTCCTGAGCCGACCCCGTCGCCGCCGCCTTGTCCGCCCTGCTCCCTCGTGCCGCGTCGGCCAGGATCCAGCGCCGGTGCAGCTCCACCAGCTCCTGCGGCGTGGCCCGGCAGACCCTCGCGAGGCGCTCCACCGGTGCGTAGTCGATGGGCACCGCCGTGCCGTTGCAGTAGCGGTGCAGCGTCGACGTGCTCATGTGCAGCCGCTTGGCAAGCGCCCCGTAGCTGAGTCCCGAGCGGTCCTTGAGCTCCCGCAGCAGCCGAGCGAACGCCTCCGTTCCCTCTGCCCCTGTTGTCCCCGTCACCCGTTCCCCGTCCCCTCGTGTTCCAGCCGCGCGTTCCAGGGTCACTGCATTCCCCCTGGTCAGAACGCGTTTCGGTGTTCCAGCGTCCCCAACTGCCCGCCGGTCGTGGCGGCCGGGACGGAACACCTCACAAGCTTCGGTCATCCAATCACCAACGCCACCCGAACACCGAAGGGGTAAGCCACATGTCCAGCCTCCGCACCTCCCGCACCCGTCTCGTCGGCGCCGCCGCGACCGTCGTTCTCGCCGCGCTCTCCCTGACCGCGTGCCAGGACGGAACAGGCGTCCATGTCTCGGGCGCCCCCACGGCGGCAACCGCCACCGCGAACTCCCCTTCCGGGACTCCTTCCGGAACTTCTTCTTCCGGCGCTTCTTCTTCCGGCTCCTTCTCCCCCGAGGCCGGGACCACCACCGGCACGACACGGCCCGCCGCGGGCACGTCCGCGTCGAAGACGCGCGTCCCCTCCGGCAAGCCGGTCACCTGTGAGGGGGCCAACACCAAGACGGTCGCGGCCCCGTTGAACCGCCCGGTGAACCACATGCTGCTCACGGTCACCAACACCGGTCGCCAGACCTGCTACCTCTACGGCTACCCGGCCGTCCGCTTCGGCGAGGCCCAGGCGGTGCCTCCGGTCATCGAGGACTCGCACCCGCAGGCGGTCGTCACGCTCAAGCCGGGCGAGTCCGGCTACGCCTCCGTGAACCTGTCCGCGACAGACGGCAGCGGCTCGAACGGCCACGTCGTGAACTCCCTGACCGTCTATTTCCGCGGCCGTTCCGGCAACGAGAGCGTCGGCACGGGCGCTCGTCCCTCGCTGCCCGCGAAGGGCGTCTACGTCGACGACTCGCTCAAGGTCACGTACTGGCAGCAGTCAATGGACGACGCCATCCAGTGGTGACGGCTCAGCGCCCTTCGAAGGACCAGCCCACAGAACCGAGCAGGCAGGTGACCCATCATGCGCAACACCCGCAGAATCTCCCGCTTCGTGACCGCCTACGCCCACGCGGCCTTTCAGGTGATCGTCTTGGGTGGCGCAGGCCACCTGTCGGAGCAGGCGGGAGTCCGCCGGCGCCGCCGAACAGTCTGAACACGCCGACTGCGGGGGCGTGGAGCTGATCAGGACGGACAGCGGGAAGGCCCAAGTCGGCCTGGTCGGTCTCCGGTCTCCGGGCCGCGTTGCTTGCGGGGGTCGCCGTGCGCAGGTGGACGACGCTCGCGCCGAGCAGATGGGCGGCATAGCGCACGGCCAGGGTGTCCGGGTGGTTGGGGAGCGTGAGCACACCGAGCACTGTGCCCTCGGTCGCCCCTGCCGCGCCGAGCGCCGCAACCAGCGTGCCGATCCTCGACGCGAACGCGGCCGCCGTCCATGCGGACTGCCTCAGCAGCGCCGCCGCGTAGTGCCGGTGCGGCGCCGGGGTCTGCTCGGCCAATGCGTGTCTCCGCTTCGTGTTCCGGCGGACGGGGTGACGTCACGTGCTTAGGGTCAGGAGCCGTACCCGCCCTGAAGGAGGACCCCCCATGGCAGCGACCGCTTCTCGCCCCTCTCGCCCCGCCGACGCAGCGGCGGGCAGCCCGGCACCGGTGATCGGGGCCGTCTTCGGGCTCGTCTGGGCCGCCATCGGCATGGCCGGGCTGTCCGGTCCGGCCGCCGGCCCGGTGCGGTGGGCGGTCGTCGCGGTGGCCGCGGTGGTTCTGGTGCTGGCCGTGACCTCCAGGCGCAGGGGACGGGCCGCCGGCGCGGTGGCAGTGCCCCGGCCGGACCGCCCCGAGCCGCGCATCCGCTTCACTACGCTCGTCATGCTCCAGGCCGTGCTCATCGGCGTCGGCTGCGGACTGCTCGGCACCCGACTGCACCAGCCCCATCTCGTCTATGCCTGGCCCGCGTTCGTGGTCGGCGCCCACTTCCTGCCCCTGGCCCACAACTGGGCCGCGCCCTCGCTGCGCCTGCTGGGTTCCGGGATGATGCTGGTCGGGCTGGCCACGGCCGTCATCGTCCTCGGACGCCTGAGCGGAACGCCCGCGGGCCTGTGGATGTGGCTTCCCGGACTCGGCTGCGCCGCTCTGATGTGGCTCGCGGCCCTCGTCTCCGCCCTGCGCCGCCCGGTTTGAGCCGTCTGGCTTGCGCGGGCCGGTTCGAAGCCGCTTCGTTGAGCCGCCCGTTTGCGCCGCCCGGGCGGCCCCGGCCCGCCCGAGCCGCCGACCAGGTGCGCAGGGCAGCGGCGTGACTATTGCCATCGGCTCGGTGACATCGGTGAGGAATCGGCCCTCAACGGCTCGTCGGCTCCCACGGCGCGGACAGCATGTCGGCATGTCCGCTCCGATCCCGCCCGGTGACAGCCCGCACGTCGGCCTGCGCCTGCACACCCTGATGCCCATCACGCCACGATGGCTCGCCCGTCATGTGCTGCCGCTCGTGGACGAGCTGACTCAGCGGCACGGAGCCGTGCACGTCCCTCTCCAGCAGGGCTGGCTGCCCCCCTCGCCCCGTCGATCCCCGACCACTTCCCGCGGCAGACGCCGTCGGGGCGGCCCATCCCGCACGGTCAGGCCATGACGCACTGGGAGGACGCGCTCTCCCTGGTTCTCGCGGGCAAGGGCGTGACACCGGTGGCGGCCGCAGGCGCGCACTACTACAGCCGTCCCGGCCTCGTCTTCAAGCCGTTCACGGACGCCCCGGGCATCGATTACGCCTTCGTATGGCCCACCGGCCACGAGACGGCCCGGACACGGGCCTTCATCGGGGTGGCCATGGAGCAGGTCCGCGGGGCGGGCGGCCCGGCGCGGGCCGTGGAAAGCCTGTGGGCGGGCGAGGCCACAGGCACCTGAGGCGGCTGCGGCGGCGCCGCTCCTGACCGCTTCCTGACCGCCGGGAGGATCGATCTGACCGGCACGCCCCTGCCGTGCACTGCTCCCGACTGCGGGTGCGTATGCGCGCCGGCCTCCGGCTGTCGTGTGCGGGTCGCCGGATGCCCCGGGCGAGGGGCCGTGGAGCAGTCCCCCGGGCTGGACACCCTGCCCGACCCGATCGCGAGCGAGCCTTCCCGCCGGGGGGCCGCGGCCCGTCACCCCCTGGATGTCGACCCGCGCCGCGCTCGGACATCGCCGTCACCATTCGGGCGCATCGAACTGGTGCCGGCCGCGGCCGGTGAGCATGCTGGACGCGGACGCGCCGCCCTGCACAGCGCGGCGGCAAGGCTCTGGGAGGGCCATGTGACCGTTTCGCAGCCCGCCACCGACGCACCGCCGGCCCGGTACGACGATCTGCGCGCCATGGTGATCAACTGCACCCTCAAGCGGTCGCCGGAGCGCAGCAACACCCAGGGGCTGATCGACCGCTGCACGGGCATCATGGGCGCGCAGGGGGTGCACGTCGATGTCGTAAGGGCCGTCGACCACGACATCGCCACCGGTGTCTGGCCCGACATGACGGAGCACGGCTGGCAGACCGACGCCTGGCCGGAGCTGTACCAGCAGGTCCTGGCGGCCGACATCCTCGTGCTGGCCGGGCCCATCTGGCTGGGCGACAACAGCTCGGTGATGAAGCAGGTGATCGAACGGCTCTATGCTTGCTCCAGCCTGCTCAACGAGGCCGGACAGTACGCCTATTACGGACGCGTCGGCGGTTGCCTGATCACCGGCAACGAGGACGGCGTCAAGCACTGCGCGATGAACGTCCTCTACAGCCTGCAGCACCTCGGTTACACCATCCCCCCTCAGGCCGACGCGGGATGGATCGGCGAGGCGGGCCCCGGCCCCTCCTACCTCGACCCCGGCTCGGGCGGACCGGAGAACGACTTCACCAACCGCAACACCACCTTCATGACCTGGAACCTGCTGCATCTGGCCCGGGCGCTGAAGGACCTCGGCGGCATCCCGGCCTACGGCAACCAGCGCACCGCCTGGGACGCCGGCTGCCGCCGCGACTACGAGAACCCCGAGCACCGATAGGCCGGCCGCGGCGCGAGGAGCGGATGATGGCTGTTCTGACGGGCAAGACGGCACTGGTGAGGGGTGGGTCGCGCGGTATCGGCCGGGCGGTGGCGTTGCGGCTGGCCGCCGACGACGCGCTGGGGTGGCCGCTGTTAGCTTCTGAGGCGCAGATGGTTCGTTCCGCAGCACTGGATCTGCCAGCCATCGACCCAAATCGTCAACGTCACGACGCCATTGTCCGCCGAGCGACCTGAGCTCGTCAGGGGCCTCGTACATGAGCTATGACACCGGCTTCAGGAGTTCGATCCGTGCCCGCTCCGTGCGCTGCCGTCGACGGGTGCGACAGTCGGTCTCGTCTTCGCGGTACGCCTTCATCCGGCGTCGTTGATGTCAGCCATGGATGTCAGGAGCCCTTTGCTTCGCTCGGTGTTGCAGGAGGGTGGACTGGGTGTGCCAGTGCTGTCGCGGGTGAGGGGCCGGGTCCGAACTCACCGCGTCGCACCAAGATCAGGCACGCCGGTACAGGTCATCCCGAAGTGCTACGAAGCCACGGTTGGACTGCCGCTGAGCGACCACGCGGCGCGCAGACGTGATCCGCGTTATCGGGTGGCCCCTGTCAGCCCCTGAACCGCGTCGATCACGCTGTCCACCACCTCGGTCACCGGCTTGGATGCATCGATGATCGTCGCACCGAGGCTTTCGTAGATCGCTCGCATCCGAGGATTCCACTTCAGGGCCGCTGCGAGCTCTTCGGGATGTTGACCGAATGTGTTCGTAGTACGGGTCGCGAGCCGGTGGCGGAGGGTGTCCTCGTCGATCACCAGGCACACGACGAGGTCGAAAAGATCGCGGACGTCCGCCTCGTTCTCCGCCGACCCACACAAGAACGCGATTCGGAAACGAGACTCCTCGACGAGGGTCTCAACGCGCTCACGGACGATCACCCACCCGTATCGGTCGAGCCAGCCCCCAGGAACCGGATACGGAGGATCCACCACAACCTCCCCCTCGACTCGGTCGATCCAGCGACTGAAGCCGTCCTCGTCGGCGTCGAACGCAACGTGGCCGCGCGCTCGCAACACCCCGCAGACCGTGGACTTACCAACTCCTGAATTGCCCGTCACCCACACCAACGCCACGCCGCCAGCGTAGACATGACCGCCCCGGGACAGTGCTGTCTGGCTGGTCCACTCACGCCGTTCGCCGATCCGCGCTCTGCGCGGCCATCGTCGACCGGCTGACTTGGCTGAGGCAATGTTCAGAACACGTTGATCGCGTCCGGTGCCCGCTCCGCGCGGGTCAGGGCGCGCAGCAGTGCCGCTTGGCCGTGGCGCCGGACGGCCAGCCCGGTCAGCAGTGCAACCACGGGATCGAGGGCCGTGCCGGGAAGCTCCGGCGCGCTGAGGCCCACGCTGACCGCCAGGTCATCCATATGCACAGCGAGCTCGACCATCCGCGTCAGGAGGAAGTCGTCCAGCCGCAGCGCCCACCCGGTTTGTGGCATGAACACCACCCAGTCGCGATGCACTTCCTCCAGATCGGTTCGTTGCTGGTCGAGCGAGGCATGGACGCGCTCGACCAGACGCCGCACGCCTTCGGACGAGAAGCCGTCACCCTTCGCCCGAATCCCGGAGTTGATTTCACCGTCGAGCGGCACGTCGATCCACACGGCCCGCGCGTAGTGTTCCAGCACGGAGATCGGTTCCTGCTCAGAGTCAGGTTCCTCCAGCGCCGGATCCACGCTGAAAACCTGATACGCGAGGTGGCCGGCCAGGCCGGCGACAGTCCACTGCGCCAACGCGCTGGGTTTCTCCCACGAGGCGGCCACTTCCGGTGCCTCCAGCAACGTTACGGCCCGCGCGGCGGTCTCCAAATAGGCGTTCTTGAGACTCACAAGCCCCCCCATGATCCGTCCGGAATCCCATCATTACCCGGTACCGCCGAGTTCGGCAGCGAGATGCCACGCTCAACCGACCGATTCGGAATGAGGCTGTTACGGCCGAGGCAGTGGTGTGGAGCGCGCTTCCCGTGAGTCCCCGGGAGATGCCGCCGGACCGGGCACGTAGCTAGCGGGCACGCTCGCCCAGTGATCCTGCGGACGGGGGCACCCGTAGACGTGGGGCTGCGGTCCTGATTCCAGGGAGGAACGCAGTGCCATGATTGCGGCGTTCGGTGCGACCGTGCGCAGCACGCAGGGGTGGGGCAGATGGTTTGGTGGTGTTTGCCCGGGGTCGCCGCTGTGGCGTCGGTGCTCCTGGCTGTGGACGGAGTGGCCGCCATCAGAACGGGATGGCTACCTCGGTGGATGGGTAAGAGGACGTTCCGGCCCCAGTTGTGGGGGTACGGAGCGCTTCTGTCATCGACGAACCTTGCTTTGCAGCCGGTGGTCTGGGTAATTCCCAGCCCGCGCGCACAAGACCTTTTTCGTGTCGCAGGTTTCGTTCTGCTGCTGGTCGCGTTGGGGCTGCTGCAGGCCTCGCAGCAGCCAGGACGGACCCGTTGAGGTTCGCGGCCAGTCATGGCACTGCCGTCGTCGGGTGCTGGCGTGCCGTCCCCCTCCGGGGAGCGGGACCGGTGTCAGGATCACCGACATCTACGGGGAGCGGCTGACCGTCGACGGCGCCGCCGTGCAGCCGGACGTCGCGCAGCCGACGGGCGTCCAGTTCGCCCGGCATTGACCAGCCCGCCGGACAGCCTTCACCGGTCCGCAACCGAGCACGACCGCCGTTCGAATCCCGGGCCGGGCACTGTTAGGCTGCGCCCCTGTTGTTAAACATGCAACCAATGCGCACATCATCGCCAGGAGAGGGCGACGGAGGGATGGTCCTCGACGACGCGTCCGCGGAGTTCCACGAATTCTTCGAACGCCACTATGCCGAACTCGCCCGTCTGGCACACCTCCTGACCGGCGAGTCCGATGCGGCGGACGATCTCGCGGCGGATGCCCTGGTCGCCCTGTGGCAGCGCTGGGACCGGTTGCGGCAGGCCGACCACCCGCTCGCCTACGCCCGCGGTGTGGTGGCCAACCTGGCGCGGGGACGGATCCGCAGCGCGGTGCGCGAGCGACGCCGGATCACGCTGTTCTGGTCCCGCAGCCCCGAGAAGGTGGAGGGGCCGGACATGGCGGCCGTGCTGGACGTCCGCGCGGCGCTCGCCCGGCTGCCGTTCCGCAAGCGCGCCTGCGTGGTGCTGCGGCACGCCTTCGACCTGTCGGAGAAGGACACGGCGGCAGCGCTGGGCATATCGGTCGGCACGGTGAAGAGCCAGACCTCGAAGGGAATGGCCGAGCTGGAAAGGATACTGGGCGCACGAGCGGCCGGGGACCTGGTGGCAGGGAGGAGGAACCGGTGAACGACGAGATCGCCCGCCGACTGCGCGAGGCCGCCGAGGCGCACCGGCCCGACCGCGCGCGGATGCTGGCCCGGGTGCAACGCGGCATGGCCGGCCCCGCGGTCCGTCACCGCGCGCGGCCGTTCGCGAGGTCCGGGACCAGGGTCGCGCTCGCCGGGCTCGCCGCCACCGGCATCCTGGCGACCGGCGGCCTCGCCGTCGCCGCCATCGTCGCGCACTCGTCGCCGTCGGCCACCGTGACCACGCCTGCCACCCCGTCCCCGACCGCCGGCTCCCCGCACCCGACGTCGACCCGCCCCACCCCTGTCGCGCCGGCCCCGGTCACCACCCCGGGCAGCGCGCGCCCGACTCCGCCGGCCACCAGTCCATCGCCGACCGCCGGCGAGAGCCAGAACGGGCCGCTGTGGTCGGCCGGCTCGGTGGACCCGCGCAGCAACGTCTATTGGACGCAGAGCGACCTCGCCCTCAAGACGACCCGGCCGCTCACCTCGCTCACGATCGAGATGCGGATCGTGCAGACCGGCGGGGTGAAGAACACCGGCACCTGGCAGACCCTGCCGAGTGCTGACTTCACCGTCACCGTCCAGGAGGCCGACGGCACGCTGGTCTACCGCTGGGTTCTCAAGCCGGGCCGCACCCTGCCGGCCGCGAGCTATGAGTTTGCCGCCCAGTTCAACAACGGCACCGGCGTGCGCAGCGCCGCGGGCGACGGCTACCGCGTCGACGCCCAGGATTCGGGCGGCTCCGCGTCGGTCCGGGGAGGGTTCGTCCCGACCCGGTGAACGCCGCTGTGCGGCAAGGGTGAGTCCCTTTGCCGCACAGCTCGATGGGAGAACAAGTACTCCGACTGCTGGTACGGGGTCCAGTCGGCCGGGCCGACGTCGGTCCCGTCGGCGTAGGTGGCCTCCACGGTGGCCGGCAGGCCGCAGTGGCACTGGGTGGGGACGGTGACGGCGGCCGCGAAAATTCTCCCCTCGATCGCGGCAACCTCTGTGTGCGTGGCGGCAACTGGCAGGTAACCGGGTCCGGACCAAGGCCCGCTGTGTCAGAAGGACATGCCGTTGTCAGATCAGAACCGCTCTCATCGCCGCCGTCCGGCCACCCGCCGCGTGCTCGCCGCCGCCGTGGTCCTCGCCGCCGCGAGTGCCGCCGTACCGCTGGTCGCGCTGGCCGCACGCACGCCGGAGACCCGCACACCGACCCTGGCCGCCGCGGCGGCCGGCAGCGGCCGCTACTTCGGCACGGCGGTGTCCTCGGGCAGGCTCGGCGACTCGACGTACTCCACCCTTCTCGACCGGGAGTTCAACATGATCACCCCGGAGAACGAGATGAAGTGGGACACCGTCGAACCCTCCCGCGGCACCTTCAACTTCGGCCCGGCCGACCAGATCGTCGGCCACGCCACCGCGCACGGGCAGCGGATGCGCGGCCACACCCTGGTGTGGCACTCCCAACTGCCCGGCTGGGTCAAGTCCATCACCGACGCCAACGCCCTGCGTAGCGTGATGGACAACCACATCACCACCGAGATGACCCACTACAAGGGCAAGATCTACGCCTGGGACGTGGTCAACGAGGCGTTCGCCGACGGCGGCAGCGGCCGGCACCGCAGCTCGGTGTTCCAGGACGTGCTGGGCAACGGCTTCATCGAGGAAGCCTTCCGCACGGCCCGGAACGCCGACCCCTCGGCCAAGCTCTGCTACAACGACTACAACATCGAGAACTGGACCGACGCCAAGACGCAGGGCGTCTACACGATGGTCAAGGACTTCAAGTCCCGCGGTGTGCCCATCGACTGCGTCGGTTTCCAGAGCCACTTCGGCGCCGGCGGCCCGCCGGCCGGCTTCCAGACCACGCTGTCCAAGTTCGCCGCGCTCGGCGTGGACGTACAGATCACCGAACTCGACATCGCCCAGGCGCCCGCCACCGCGTACGCCGACACCGTGCAGGACTGCCTCAACGTCGCTCGCTGCACGGGCATCACGGTGTGGGGCATCCGCGACAGCGACTCCTGGCGCACCGGTGAGAACCCGCTGCTGTTCGACGCGAGCGGCAACGAGAAGCCCGCCTACAACGCGGTGCTCACCGCCCTGGGCAGCAGCGGCGGCACGCCGAGCGGGGGCAGCGGCGGGACACCAGCCGAAGGCATCACCTCCGGCACCGTCTACACGCTCTCCGACGTGGCCGCCGGACGCATTCTCGACGAGCCGGCGGGATACAACGGCAACGGCACCCCGCTCCAGGTGTGGGACGCCAGCGGTGCCTCCAACCAGCAGTGGCGGGCCGGCCGGAACAGCGACGGCTCCTACACGCTGACCAACGTCGCCAGCGGCCGGGTACTGGACGAGCCGGGCAACCAGACGGGCAACGGGACCAGAATGGAGGTCTGGGACTCCAACGGCGGCGCCAACCAGCACTGGCGGGCCGCCCGGAACAGTGACGGCTCCTACACGCTGACCAACGTCGCCAGCGGCCGGGCACTGGAGATCCCCGGCGGCCGGACCGCCAACGGCACTCCCGTCCAGATCCGGGACTCGGACGGCGGCGCCAACCAGCACTGGAACTTCAGGACCCCGGCGCCTGCGCCGGCGGGCGGCACGTGTGCTCTTCCGTCGACATACCGGTGGACGTCGACGGGTCCGTTGGCGCAGCCGGCGAACGGGTGGGACGCGGTGAAGGACTTCACCACCGTGACGTACAACGGCAAGCACCTGGTCTACGCGTCGAGCGTGTCGGGATCGTCGTACGGCTCGATGATGTTCAAGCCCTTCACGAACTGGGCGGACATGGTGTCGGCCGGCCAGACCGGCATGAGCCAGTCCGCGGTGGCGCCCACACTGTTCTACTTCGCGCCCAAGAAGATCTGGGTGCTGGCGTCCCAGTGGGGTGCGTCGCCCTTCGTCTACCGCACGTCGAGCGACCCCACCAACCCGGGCGGCTGGTCCGCGCCGCAGCCGCTGTTCACCGGCAGCATCCCCCGCACCGAATCCGCCACCGGCCCGATCGACCAGACCCTGATCGCCGACGGCCAGAACATGTACCTGTTCTTCGCCGGCGACAACGGCAAGATCTACCGGGCGAGCATGCCGATCGGGAACTTCCCGGGCAACTTCGGCTCGTCGTACACGACGGTCATGAGCGATTCGACGAAGAACCTGTTCGAGGCGCCGCAGGTCTACAAGGTCCAGGGCCGGAACCAGTACCTCATGATCGTCGAGGCTCGGGGTGCGAACGAGCAGCGCTACTTCCGCTCGTTCACCGCCACCAGCCTGAACGGTTCCTGGACCCCGCAGGCCGCCGGCGAGAGCAACCCCTTCGCGGGCAAGGCCAACAGCGGTGCCACCTGGACCAACGACATCAGCCACGGTGACCTGGTCCGCAACAACCCCGACCAGACCATGACCATCGACCCCTGCCATCTGCAGTTCCTCTACCAGGGCAAGTCCCCCACCGCGACCGGCCCCTACGACCGACTGCCGTGGCGGCCGGGTGTCCTCACCCTGCAGCGCTGACCCGCCTGATCCACGGTGATGGCGATCGGGTGCGGTGCACCGGCGCGTGGACGAGCGGTCTACGGCGTGGGCACCTCCACCCGCTGACCGCTGCTCACCGCCTCGAGGAACCCCAGCCGTGCGCCGGCTGGGGTTCCCATCGTTTGGGGACCAGGCGGAGGCTCGGCGAGGCTTGTCGGGCTGATGGGTGGGCTCCTGGTCCTGCGCGGTGTGGGCGCCGGCGTCCCGGGCCGCATTCACCTTCCGCCGCATCGGCGCATTCATCGACCGGGACGGCCCGCGCTGTCCCGGCCTCGCGGTCCAACTCGGCGTCCCCGCCGTCACCTGTCAGGACGATCATCCCCTTCGCCAAGGCCGCCTCGATCGGCGCCCGCACCGACGGCGGCATGGCCGGCGCCGACGGGAGAAGTCCTCAGCCCGACGGAGATGACGAAATGCGCCCCCATCGAAGAGATGGGGGCGCATTCGTCAGCTTCGCCTACTTGAGTGCTGTACCGCCCGAGTTGTGATAGGCGATCGTCTTGTTGATCAGGTTTCCGCCGTCGGACTCGACCGTGGTCTGTTCCTGCTGTCCTGGACCGAAGAACAGGCCGGCGACATGGGCGTTCGCCACCTGGTCCATGTGCCCGAAGAGCCAGTCCACCTTGTCGTCCTTGTAATGGTTGAGGGTGTTGTTCTGCGCCATGTTGCCCACGGGGATCTGCCACAGGACCACCGGCTTGCCCACGGACTCGGCCATCGTCTTGTAGAACTGCAGCGCGGCGGCGGCCTTCTGGTCGGTCCAGAAGTGGTCACTGCCGCCGTGGGCCGGCTGTGCGTACCAGCCCGCGTCGCGGTCCGACACATCGGTGACCAGGAAGTCGGCGTTCTGCGCCCCGAGGTTCGCGTAGTCCTTGACACATGCCTGTGTGTTGGTCTGCCAGTCGAAGCAGGAAAGGTGCAGCCCCACGGCGGTGTTCGGCGCGTACTTGTGCGCCATCGAGATCAGGCACTGGGCGAGTCCGGTGGCACTGTTCTCCTGCGATCCGCAATCCTTCGGATTCGCGCCCGAGACCTGTGCGGGAACCTGGTGCGGATCGCCGAGCGACCGGACGTAGCCCCAGAAGTCGGGCTCGAGGTCGATCGCGTCGTGCGACGCGCCGATCTTCTGGAGGAAGAAACGGTAGTCGTTCAGGTACCGGGTGAGCAGGTCGAGCCGGTTGATGGCCTTGACCTCGCCCGGACCGTCGCCCTGGCCTGCCGCATCCCCGAGGTCGCGCAACGAGTACCAGGTCCAGAGCATCTTCTGCGGACGCGGGCTGCCCTTGTACGTCGCCTGGGCCGCCACGGAGTCCCGCCAGGTCACGTAAGTGCCGGGCGCCGTGGTGCTGCCGTTCCAGCAGCCCCACCAGCCCGACCAATCGTCGTGGCAGCGCGCTGCCGTGTAGTAGTCCGACGAGGGCGCGGGCTGGCTGTGCACATAGGCGTACCGCACGTCGAACGGCGCGGCGGCCGCCGAGGCGTCCGACATCGAGCCGCCGATGAGCACCGTGCTGCTGCCCATGAAACGCTTCGTCGAGCTGCCGCCACCGGCCACGGGAGACGGCGTCGACGACGGGTGAGAGCCGCTCGGAGCCGGGCTGGTGGGAACGCTGCCGCTCGGCGCGGCGGGCGTACCGGAGCTGCCGACACTCCCGGCCGGGACGAGTTGCCACTGCTGATCGGCGCCGCCCCGGTCGCGGTTCTGGACGACGTCGCCCCCGTCGGCCTTGGCGGCGTTGCGGACATCGACAGCCATGCCACTGAAGCGATTGACCAAACGCACGTAGCCGTCCGGCGACTTGGCCAGTTTGAACTGCTGGTTGGTGCCGTTGTGGTCTGACCACTGCACGAGGGCGGAGCCGGCCGTCTTCGACCAGTGAAAGTCGTCGAGCACCTTGCCGGAGTTCCGGTTCTGCAGCCGGTAGTAGCCGTCACCCGCGTCGATGAACCGCCACTGCTGGTTGGCCCCGCCGTGGCGCGCCCACTGCACCACCGCCGCGCCGTCGTTCGTGGCGTAGGCGCGGTCGTCCAGCACCTTGCCGCTGTTGCGGTTGACCAGCACGTACCACTTCTTCAGATCCAGGGTTTGCTGCGCCGAAGCCTGGCTGACCACGACAGCCGAGCCGGCCACGACCACCATGGCGAGACCCGCCCACAGACCCCGATGCGCGAGCAACCGACGGCCACGATGCTTCGGGCGACCACCGCGCGCGCCGCCGTCGGCACGGTGGCCGCCGACGCGGGACGCCACCGATGACGTGGGTGGGCCGGGGACATGTCTGTGCTCTCGTTCCAGGGACATGCCTGTGCTCTCTTTCAGCCGTTGCATCTGACCGGACCACTTGGCCGGACGACACTGAGTGGTCCGGGAGGCCGAAAAGGTTGCCGCGAAGATCCACGGATTTTTTTCGCCTCGACCGCTTCCCGTTCGCTGCGGAGCACGGCACGCCTGACGCCGGCGGTGGCGAACGCCTGATGGCTGGTCGGGGAAGGTGCGGGACAGCAGCGAGATCCCGACCCGGCAAGGCCGCTCCGAGCGCCTCGCCGACCTTGCGGCAGCCACCGGCCGTACCCACTGTCTGTGCGGCACCGGTGGTCTGCGTTACCTCGACGCCGGCCCCTTCGACGCCCACGGCATCCGTGCTGCCCTTCCACACCCCTGTGGATGACCCACTCTGGCGGTGGGCCGCCGATCCAGCAGCCTGTGGGCCCTGAGCAAGATCGGGCCCGATGCGCTCGCGGACCACCTGGCCGCCCAGCGAGGAGCTCACGATCCGGGAGCCCACGCGTGAGCGAGCCGACCACCGAGGCACGGGCTCGCTCTCCTGTAGGCCCAGGTATCCGGTCCTGATGCCCCGGGCTCAGGCTGTGGTCTAGACAACAAACAAACCCCAGGCCACTAGCCTGGGGTTTCATCGTGGAGCGGGTGACGAGAATCGAACTCGCGCTCTCAGCTTGGGAAGCTGATGTTCTACCATTAAACTACACCCGCGTAAGTCGCCACCGGAGAGCCGGTGCCGAACGCTCGCTCACTGTACCTCATCCCCGGCTCCCGGTGCTCACACCCTGGGGGCCTGTGTTGTTTCCGGGTGCGGATGTGGCTGCGGGGGACCGGAGTTGGGGCGTACGGTGGGGTGTGGCCGAGGGGTTGCGGGTGGTCGGAGTGCCGCCTGGAGGGCCTTCCCTTTCATCCCGTAATGTGGCTTTCGTCGTCCGTCACGCCAGTGAGACGAAGGCTCTTGGGGAAGGGACTCAGAGGACTTGATGGAGCGCACCGTCGTCCGTTGTGCCGAAGGGCACGTGTTCAGCACCGCTTCGTTCCCGATGCAGCAGGCCGAGCGCCTCGGCCCCGGCCGGCTCGTCCGGTGCCCCCGCTGTGCCCGGCTCCGCAGCGCGGTGCCGGTGACCTTGCAGAAGCAGTAGCAGCAGGAGCAGCAGGCGCCGAGAGGCCGTAGCGGCCAGAGGTCCGGGCGCGTGGAGTCGTCACGATTGTGGCGGCTGCACGCGCCTTGCGTATTCTCGGGTCGTGCTTCTCTCAGACAAGGACATCCGGACCGAGATCGACAAGGGACGGGTCGTGATCGATCCGTTCGATCCCACCATGGTGCAGCCCTCGAGCATCGACGTGCGGCTGGACCGCTACTTCCGGGTGTTCGAGAACCACAGGTACCCCCACATCGACCCCTCCGTCGAGCAGGTCGACCTCACGCGGCTCGTCGAGCCCGAGGGCGACGAGCCGTTCATCCTGCACCCCGGGGAGTTCGTGCTGGCCTCGACGTACGAGGTCATCACGCTGCCTGACGATCTCGCTTCGCGGCTCGAGGGCAAGAGTTCCCTCGGGCGGCTCGGGCTCGTCACCCACTCCACCGCCGGCTTCATCGACCCCGGCTTCTCCGGCCACGTCACCCTCGAGCTGTCCAACCTCGCCACGCTCCCGATCAAGCTCTGGCCGGGCATGAAGATCGGGCAACTGTGCATGTTCCGGCTCAGCTCGCCGGCCGAGTTCCCCTACGGCAGTGAGCGGTACGGTTCGCGGTACCAGGGGCAGCGCGGTCCCACGCCTTCGCGTTCCTTCCTGAACTTCCACCGGACCCAGGTGTGAGCGAGACATGACGAGCGGCGGACGAGAGAACCTGACCTACGAGGACTTCGGACGCGCCGTCCGGGAACTCGCCCAGACCATCGCCGACGACGGCTACGAGCCCGACATCGTGCTCAGCATCGCGCGCGGCGGCGTGTTCGTGGCCGGCGGGCTCGCATACGCCCTGGACTGCAAGAACATCCATCTGGTCAACGTCGAGTTCTACACCGGTGTGGGCACCACCCTCGACATGCCCGTGATGCTCGCCCCCGTCCCCAACGCGATCGACTTCACCGACAAGAAGGTGCTGATCGCCGACGACGTGGCCGACACCGGCAAGACGCTGAAACTCGTGTACGACTTCTGCGTGGAGACCGTGGCCGAGGTCCGCTCCGCGGTGATCTACGAGAAGTCCCAGTCGCTGGTGAAGTGCGAGTACGTGTGGAAGCGGACCGATGACTGGATCAACTTCCCGTGGTCCGTCCTGCCCCCGGTCCGCAAGTCCGGCACGCCGGTCACGCCTTCCAAAGAGGCGCTGTGAGGGCTTGTAGTTCCTGACGGCCACGCCGACGCCGGCCCCATCCCCGGCGGTCCCGTCTTTGCCCGTCGGTTCCACGTCAGATCGGTGGAACGGCTCGTCGAGGGCCTGTTCCGGGGCGATCTTGTCGCACGCCAAGGCCCCGGCGCTCTCGGTGCCGGGGCCTGTTCCTCGCAGTCGTGGAACCCCTGGGGCTAGAACGTGCCCAGCTTGATGATCGACAGGATCGCGATCAGCTGGATCGCCGACGCGCCCAGAGCCCTCGGCCACGGCAGGTCGTGGGACTTCGAGACCATCAGGGTCAGCAGGGCGCCCGCCGCGACCCAGGTCGCCCAGCCCAGGAGCTGGACGAAGGACGCGTTGCCGCCGAAGAACATCGCCACGACCAGGCGCGGCGCGTCCGTGATGGACATGATCAGCATGGAGAGGCCGACCGTGGGCTGCCAGGCGCCGTCGCCGCCGAGCTGGCGGGCCAGCGTGTGGGTGACCACGCCCAGGACGAACGAGCTCAGGACGATGGCGACCGCGGTCGTCAGGACGATCGGGATGGCGTTGGAGAGCGTGGCGTTGATCGCGTCGTGACGGGCGCCGTCGAAACCGAAGACCGCGAGCAGGCCGTACAGGAACGTCACGATCAGGGCCGGGCCCCACATCGTGTAGTCCCGCATCTGGAGGAACGTCTGCGTGGGCGACATCACGACGCCCCGCAGCAGTTCCTTCCAGTGCAGCCGCGGGCCGGCCGGCGGCGTCGAGGCCTGGCCCGCGCGGTAGGTCCGGCCCTCGTTGTAGGGGTCCTCGTCGACGGAGAACGCCTGGGTGTGACCCGGGTTGTTGGCCGCGTACGGGTCCGCGGTGTGGGGGTGGCCCTGGCCGTCGTCGCCGAAGTACTCCGGCTCGCCGTGGCTCTGCGGCGCCTGCCACTGCGGCCGGCCGCCGTAGGGCGCGGCCCCGCCGTACTGCTGCTGCGGCGCGGCGGGGTAGCCGTACGACGGGGCCTGCGGCGCCTGTCGGCCGTACGGGGGTTGCTGCGGTCGCGCTTGAGGAGCGCGGGTCTCGCGGCCGCGCCCGATCCTGAATCCAGCCACGTCTTCGAACGTACCTGTTCCCGGAGGGTGGCGTGGTGGGCCCGGGGCTGTCGGGCCCGCTTTGCTGCCGAGCTGTGACATCCCCTAAGGGGTCGTCAGGCGGGGAATCAGGGACGGTTCGGTGTGGTGCCGGGTTTGCGCTGCGCATCCCGGGCGTCTGCCTGCGCACCCCGGGCGTCTGTCTCCGACCCGGTAACGGCCGAGGGGGGGGGGGGGGGGGGTCCTCCCCCCCCCCCCCCCCCCCCCTGCCTTTCGTGGGGGGCGGGCTCAGCCTTTCCTTCCCCGGCCCTAATCGGGGGAGCCCGCCCCCTTCTCCCTGATCCCC
>NZ_JBVHTR010000032.1:78207-85827 GCF_055565775.1 Streptomyces sp. NPDC028331
GTTGTCACTGTTTTGGTTTGTGACCCCCGGGTCGTCTCCCTGCTCCCCCCGGACGCTTTTCTCCGACCCGCCAACGGCCGAGGGGCCGGGGTCGCCTTCCGCGACCCCGGCCCCTCGGCGGTGTGCCCTTCGGCGGCGTACGGCCGCCCTGCTACTTCACCGGCTCCGGCTCGGGCGCGCTCTCCGTGTCCGCCTGGCCCGCCGGCGGCTCGTCCACCGGCGTCTTGACGGAGTCGAGGAGGAGCTGGGCGACGTCCACGACCTGGACGGACTCCTTCGCCTTGCCGTCGTTCTTCTTGCCGTTCACCGAGTCCGTGAGCATGACCAGGCAGAACGGGCAGGCCGTGGAGACGATGTCCGGGTTCAGGGACAGGGCCTCGTCGACGCGCTCGTTGTTGATGCGCTTGCCGATCCGCTCCTCCATCCACATCCGGGCGCCACCCGCGCCGCAGCAGAAGCCGCGCTCCTTGTGGCGGTGCATCTCCTCGTTGCGCAGGCCCGGGACCTTGCCGATGATCTCGCGCGGAGGCGTGTAGATCTTGTTGTGGCGGCCCAGGTAGCACGGGTCGTGGTAGGTGATGATGCCCTCGACCGGGGTGACCGGGACCAGCTTGCCCTCGTCGACGAGGTGCTGGAGGAGCTGGGTGTGGTGGATGACCTCGTAGTCGCCGCCGAGCTGCGGGTACTCGTTGCCGATCGTGTTCAGGCAGTGCGGGCAGGTCGCGACGATCTTCTTGGCCGACTTCGGCTTCTTGGTCGATGGGTCCTCGTCGTCCTCGCCGAACGCCATGTTCAGGGCCGCCACGTTCTCCATGCCGAGCTCCTGGAACAGGGGCTCGTTGCCCAGGCGGCGGGCGGAGTCACCGGTGCACTTCTCGTCGCCGCCCATGATCGCGAACTTCACGCCCGCGATGTGCAGCAGCTCCGCAAAGGCCTTCGTGGTCTTCTTGGCGCGGTCCTCGAGGGCACCCGCGCAGCCGACCCAGTACAGGTACTCGACCTCGGTGAGGTCCTCGATGTCCCGGCCGACGACCGGCACCTCGAAGTCGACCTCCTTGGTCCACTCCAGGCGCTGCTTCTTCGCCAGGCCCCAGGGGTTGCCCTTCTTCTCCAGGTTCTTGAGCATCGTGCCCGCCTCGGACGGGAACGCGGACTCGATCATGACCTGGTAGCGGCGCATGTCGACGATGTGGTCGACGTGCTCGATGTCCACCGGGCACTGCTCGACGCAGGCGCCGCAGGTGGTGCACGACCACAGCACGTCCGGGTCGATGACGCCGTTCTCCTCGGCCGTGCCGATCAGCGGGCGCTCGGCCTCGGCCAGCGCGGCGGCCGGGACGTCCTTGAGCTGCTCCTCGGAGGCCTTCTCCTCGCCCTCCATGGTCTTGCCGCCACCGGCCAGCAGGTACGGCGCCTTGGCGTGCGCGTGGTCGCGCAGGGACATGATCAGCAGCTTGGGGGAGAGCGGCTTGCCGGTGTTCCAGGCGGGGCACTGCGACTGGCAGCGGCCGCACTCGGTGCAGGTGGAGAAGTCCAGCAGGCCCTTCCAGGAGAACTGCTCGACCTGGGAGACGCCGAAGACGTCGTCCTCGCCGGGGTCGGTGAAGTCGATCGGCTTGCCGCCGGAGGTCATCGGCTGGAGGGCGCCGAGGGCCGTGCCGCCGTCGGACTCGCGCTTGAACCAGATGTTCGGGAAGGCGAGGAAGCGGTGCCAGGCCACACCCATGTCCGTCTTCAGCGAGACGGTGATCATCCAGATGAACGACGTCGCGATCTTGATCATCGCGACCAGGTAGACGAGGTTCTGCAGCGTGGTCAGGCTCAGGCCCTTGAAGGCCGTGACCAGCGGGTACGAGATGAGGTACGACGCCTCGTAGCCCGACACGTGGTGCAGGGCGCCCTCCAGGCCGCGCAGCGTCAGGATGGCGAGGCCGATGATGAGGATGACCGCCTCGACGAAGTACGCCTGGCCGATGTTGGAGCCCGCGAAGCGGGACTTGCGGCCGGGGCGGTCCGGGCGCGAGAGCTGGCGGATCACGATCAGCGTGAGGATGCCCAGCGTGGTGAGCAGGCCGACGAACTCGGTGAAGACCTCGTACGGCGCCCAGTCGCCGATGACGGGGATGTACCAGTCCGCCTGGAAGAGCTGCCCGAAGGCGTTGACCAGGGTCAGGACCAGGGTGAAGAAGCCCACCGCCACGAACCAGTGCGCGACGCCGACGATGCCCCAGCGGTTCATGCGGGTGTGACCGAGGAATTCCTTGACCACGGTGACGGTGCGCTGCTTGGGGTCGTTGGTACGGGTGCCGGCGGGCACGTTCTGTCCGAGCCGCACGAAGCGGTAGATCTGGCCGATGGCTCGGGCGAACAACGCCACGCCGACCACGGCCAGGACCAGCGACACGATGATCGCGGCGAGTTGCATTTGGGGGCTCCTCGGGCCTGCGAGGGATTTCCTCCGTGTACTTCCTGTGTACTCGAAGGCGGGTGATTACTAAGCGGTAACTTATGCAGTCCGTCTGAGACTACCCACTTATGCCGCCGCACTGTAGTGGCGCAAGCGGTGATCTGCGTCGCTGTGGATTCCGTCGCCGCCTTGCGGCCGCCTCGCAGGAAACCCGCGGGGCGGCGGCGGCTGGTCCGTTCCGGGGACGCGGTGCGCGTCGCGGCGCGGCGATGCGGGGGGTGCGCCGGGGTGGCGCGGGAGGGTGGCGGGCGACTCGATGTGCCACCCGACACGAGCCTGCCCCGGTACGCGTACGCGAACCCCGCACGCGACCCCGTACGCGGACGCCACCCGTCCGCGTCCGCGTACGCGTACGCCGGTGTGCGAGCGGCCCGCCGTGGTACGCGACGCTGTACGACGCGAGGCGGCCGCGCCTCCTCGAGAGGCCGTCGTGCGACGGAAGCCGCGCAGCGCCTCCTCGGCGGGGTTGCCGTGCCGCTTCACCGCGCAGCGCCTCCCCTGGGGGTCGCCGTGCCGGGCGCACCGCGCAGCGCTTCCCCCGGAGGTCGCCGTGCCGGGCGCGTCACGCGGCGCCTCCTCCGCGGGGCGGCCGTGCCGGGCGCACCGCGCAGCGCCTCCCCCGGAGGTCGCCGCGCCGCGCGCACCGCGCAGCGCCTCCTCCGCGGGGCAGCCACGCCGCGCGCCACCCGCCGCGCAGCACCCCCGCTTCACCTCCAAAACGCCGCTCACCTGCGATGATTCCCTGCTTGCCGAATGCCGTGGGAGAGAAGTTGAGTCAGATCGACTCAGCTCTGTTGACGCGGGGCCGACCCTCGGGCATCCTTGAGCCTGTTCCACTCAAGTCAGCTGGAGGAATTCACCATGGCACGTGCGGTCGGCATCGACCTGGGCACGACTAACTCCGTCGTCAGCGTTCTGGAGGGCGGCGAGCCCACCGTCATCACCAACGCCGAGGGTGCCAGGACCACGCCGTCCGTCGTCGCCTTCGCCAAGAACGGCGAGGTGCTGGTCGGCGAGGTCGCCAAGCGCCAGGCGGTCACGAACGTGGACCGGACCATCCGCTCGGTGAAGCGCCACATGGGCACCGACTGGAAGATCTCGCTGGACGGGAAGGACTTCAACCCGCAGCAGATCTCCGCGTTCATCCTGCAGAAGCTGAAGCGGGACGCCGAGGCGTACCTGGGCGAGAAGGTGACCGACGCGGTCATCACCGTCCCGGCGTACTTCAACGACTCCGAGCGGCAGGCCACCAAGGAGGCCGGCGAGATCGCCGGTCTGAACGTGCTCCGCATCGTCAACGAGCCGACCGCCGCCGCCCTGGCGTACGGCCTCGACAAGGACGACCAGACCATCCTCGTCTTCGACCTCGGTGGCGGCACCTTCGACGTGTCCCTCCTGGAGATCGGCGACGGCGTCGTCGAGGTGAAGGCCACCAACGGTGACAACCACCTCGGTGGTGACGACTGGGACCAGCGCATCGTCGACTACCTGGTCAAGCAGTTCCAGTCCGGCCACGGCGTGGACCTGTCCAAGGACAAGATGGCCCTGCAGCGTCTGCGCGAGGCCGCCGAGAAGGCCAAGATCGAGCTGTCCTCCTCCACCGAGACCTCGATCAACCTGCCCTACATCACCGCGTCCGCCGAGGGCCCGCTGCACCTGGACGAGAAGCTCACCCGCGCCCAGTTCCAGCAGCTCACCGCGGACCTGCTGGAGCGCTGCAAGACGCCGTTCCACAACGTCATCAAGGACGCCGGCATCTCCATCAACGAGATCGACCACGTCGTCCTCGTCGGTGGCTCCACCCGTATGCCCGCCGTCGCCGAGCTCGTCAAGGAGCTGACCGGCGGCAAGGAGGCCAACAAGGGTGTGAACCCGGACGAGGTCGTCGCCATCGGCGCCTCGCTCCAGGCCGGTGTCCTCAAGGGCGAGGTCAAGGACGTCCTGCTCCTCGACGTCACCCCGCTGTCCCTCGGCATCGAGACCAAGGGCGGCATCATGACCAAGCTGATCGAGCGCAACACCACGATCCCGACCAAGCGGTCCGAGATCTTCACCACGGCCGAGGACAACCAGCCGTCCGTGCAGATCCAGGTCTACCAGGGCGAGCGCGAGATCGCGGCGTACAACAAGAAGCTCGGCATGTTCGAGCTGACCGGTCTGCCGCCCGCCCCGCGCGGTGTCCCGCAGATCGAGGTCTCCTTCGACATCGACGCCAACGGCATCATGCACGTCACGGCGAAGGACCTCGGCACCGGCAAGGAGCAGAAGATGACCGTCACCGGCGGCTCCTCGCTCCCGAAGGAAGAGGTCGACCGCATGCGCGAGGAGGCCGAGCGCTACGCGGAGGAGGACCACAAGCGCCGCGAGGCCGCCGAGACCCGCAACCAGGGCGAGCAGCTCGTCTACCAGACCGAGAAGTTCCTCAAGGACAACGAGGACAAGGTCCCGGGCGAGATCAAGACCGAGGTCGAGTCCGCCGTCGCCGAGCTCAAGGAGAAGCTCAAGGGCGAGGACACGGCCGAGATCCGCTCCGCCACCGAGAAGGTCGCGGCCGTCTCGCAGAAGCTCGGCCAGGCCATGTACGCCGACGCCCAGGCCGCGCAGGCCGCCGGCGGCGCCTCCGCCGGTGCCGGTGAGGCCAAGGCGGACGACGACGTGGTCGACGCCGAGATCGTGGACGACGAGCGGAAGGACGGTGCCGCGTGACGGAGGAGACCCCGGGCTTCGAGGAGAAGCCTGACGTCCCCTCCGGCGCCACCCCTGATGACGCCGAGCCGCAGGCCGCCTCCCCCTCTGCGGAGGAGGCGGCGGCCCCGGCGGGGGACGCAAGCGACCAGAACGCCGGCCTGGTGGCCCAGCTCGACCAGGTGCGCACGGCGCTCAACGAGCGCACGGTGGACCTGCAGCGCCTCCAGGCCGAGTACCAGAACTACCGCCGCCGCGTCGAGCGCGACCGGATCGCGGTCAAGGAGATCGCCGTCGCGAACCTCCTGACCGAGCTCCTGCCCGTGCTCGACGACATCGGCCGCGCGCGGGAACACGGCGAACTGGTGGGCGGTTTCAAGTCCGTCGCCGAGTCGCTGGAGACCGTCGCGGCGAAGATGGGTCTGCAGCAGTTCGGCAAGGAGGGCGAGCCCTTCGACCCGACCATCCACGAGGCCCTGATGCACAGCTACGCGCCGGACGTCACCGAGACGACGTGCGTGGCGATTCTGCAGCCCGGGTATCGCTTCGGCGAGCGCACCATTCGCCCCGCGCGGGTGGCCGTCGCCGAACCGCAGCCGGGGGCGCAGACGGTCAAGGCCGAGGAGACCACCGAGGCGGGCGACGACAAGGAGAACGGTGGCCCGGACGAGGGCTGACGTACACCACGAACGCACAGGGAAGGAGGGACGTCGGGGATGAGCACCAAGGACTTCATCGAGAAGGACTACTACAAGGTCCTCGGCGTCCCCAAGGACGCCACCGAGGCCGAGATCAAGAAGGCGTACCGGAAGCTCGCCCGCGAGTTCCACCCGGACGCCAACAAGGGCAACGCCAAGGCGGAGGAACGTTTCAAGGAGATCTCCGAGGCGAACGACGTCCTCGGCGACCCCAAGAAACGCAAGGAGTACGACGAGGCCCGCGCCCTGTTCGGCAACGGCGGCTTCCGTCCCGGCCCCGGGGCAGGAGGATCGTTCAACTTCGACCTGGGCGACCTCTTCGGCGGCCAGGGCGGCGCCGGAGGCAGCTTCGGCGGAGGTCTCGGTGACGTCTTCGGGGGCCTGTTCAACCGCGGCGGCGGCGCGGGCACGCGTACGCAGCCGAGGCGGGGCCAGGACATCGAGTCCGAGGTCACGCTGAGCTTCATGGAGGCGGTGGACGGCGCGACCGTACCGCTGCGCATGTCCTCGCAGTCACCGTGCAAGGCCTGTTCGGGCACCGGCGACAAGAACGGCACGCCGCGCGTGTGCCCGACCTGCGTCGGCACCGGGCAGGTGGCGCGCGGCTCGGGCGGCGGCTTCTCGCTGACCGACCCGTGCCCGGACTGCAAGGGCCGCGGCCTGATCGCGGAGAACCCGTGCGAGGTCTGCAAGGGCAGCGGCCGGGCCAAGTCGTCCCGGACGATGCAGGTGCGCATCCCGGCGGGTGTGTCCGACGGGCAGCGCATCCGGCTGCGCGGCAAGGGCGCGCCCGGCGAGCGGGGCGGCCCGGCCGGCGACCTGTACGTGGTCGTGCACGTCAATCCCCACCCCGTCTTCGGCCGCAAGGGCGACAACCTGACGGTGACCGTGCCGGTCACGTTCGCGGAGGCGGCGCTCGGCGCCGACATCCGGGTGCCCACCCTCGGCGGGCCCCCGGTGACGCTGAAACTGCCCCCCGGCACGCCGAACGGGCGTACCATGCGCGCCCGTGGAAAGGGCGCGGTCCGCAAGGACGGAACCCGCGGCGACCTGCTGGTCACCGTCGAGGTGAGTGTCCCCAAGGACGTGTCGGGGAAGGCTCGTGACGCGCTGGAGGCGTATCGCGAGGCGACCGCGGGCGAGGACCCGCGGGCGGAGCTGTTCCAGGCCGCGAAGGGAGCATGACCAGATGGACGGCCGTCGACGCAACCCGTATGAGCTGACCGAGGACACCCCGGTCTACGTCATCTCGGTGGCGGCCCAGCTCTCCGGACTGCACCCGCAGACGCTGCGCCAGTACGACCGCCTGGGGCTCGTGTCCCCGGACCGCACCGCCGGCCGGGGCCGGCGCTACTCGGCCCGCGACATCGAACTGCTCCGCCAGGTGCAGCAGTTGTCGCAGGACGAGGGCATCAACCTGGCCGGCATCAAGCGCATCATCGAACTGGAGAACCAGGTCGCCGCGCTCCAGTCCCGCGTCGCGGAACTCCAGGCCGCCCTCGACGGCGCGGCGGCGGCGATGCGTCAGCGCGAGGCGGCCGTCCACGCCTCCTACCGCCGTGACCTGGTGCCGTACCAGGACGTCCAGCAGACCAGTGCGTTGGTGGTGTGGCGGCCGAAGCGGCAGCAGCAGACGGACTGACGCGCACGCGTACGCGAAGGGCCGGGAGGCGGGCGGCGGTTTCTAGGGATCGTTGCAACACGTGGTCGTGTTGATCAGGCCGCGAGCAGTTTATGCAGGCGCTCGGCTGGGGTTGCCCAGCCGAGCGT
>NZ_JBVHTR010000033.1:0-67761 GCF_055565775.1 Streptomyces sp. NPDC028331
CTCCCACTCGTGATCGGTGAGTTCATGGCGGCGTATCACACCCACCATGATCTACCACGAGGTGATCTTTGAAGACGGACCCTAGTGCCGCGGCATGTTGCGGAGGGCGCGGGTCGTCCGGACCGTCCGGTCGCCCCGCCGTCCGACACGGTCTTCGAGACGGACGGCGCCAAGCCGGTGAAAGCAGGCCGAGGCGAGACTCTTCGAGTGAATAAACCGGAGCAAGGCCACCTGACTGGCAGTTCGCTGGTTGTCGAGGCGATCTCCAAACCATAATTTCAGCTCCAGTGCTCACAGCGGCCGCGCCCGTGCACAGAGTTCGTCCACCCCTGCCACAGACCACAAGCCGAGAGGAACAGTCATGCGTCTGATCCGCTGCGCTCTCGCTGCATCGACGGTGGCGGCCACCGCCTCAGCCATCGGCCTGCCCCTCTTCTTCACCGACTGGATTCACCGGAGTCCCGTTGCCACGCAGGTCCGCACGGTCAGCAGCACCCCCCGTATGTCGTGGAGCGAAACGGAATCTCCCCAGCCGTCCTTCACGGATCCGAGCCCGCGGCTGTCAGTGCACCGCTGTCACAGTTACGGCGGCCCCTACTGCGGCTGGGTGGGGATCTACCGGGGCGGCTGCGACAGGGAGTGGGGCCTGAGCTACGG
Organism: Streptomyces sp. NPDC028331; assembly: GCF_055565775.1. Classification (NCBI taxonomy): domain Bacteria; kingdom Bacillati; phylum Actinomycetota; class Actinomycetes; order Kitasatosporales; family Streptomycetaceae; genus Streptomyces; species Streptomyces sp. NPDC028331. Next base: position 658 of record NZ_JBVHTR010000033.1, read on the forward strand.
AATCAAAAGCCCGTTTTGGATCTGCCCCCACGACCCCCGCCCGAGCCCCTCCGACGCGCCCTCGGACACAGCCAGTCCCTCGGACACGCCGAGCCCCTCCGACACACCAAGCCCGTCGGGCACCCCCAGCCCCTCGGGCACCCCCAGTCCTTCGGACACGGCATCACCGCCGGAAGCAGCAGTTCCTCCCGACCAGTCCGACTGGGAGATCTCCGGCGACGAGTAACGGCTTCCGGCCGGGTGTCACTCGGCAGAACGGCGTCGGCGAAGCCAGGCCACGGCCAGCATTCCCATGACCATCAGCAAAGCGCCAGTCGCGATCAGGATGTGGTCGGCGCTCAGAAGGCAGGCGTTCCAGCCGGCAGCCACGGTATCGCGCGGAGCAGCGGGAACGGCTCCCCCGGGGGCGAAAGTCTTCTGCTCACCCTGGCTGTTGGGATGGTGGTCCTCCTTCCGAGGCAACGGGTGGCCGGACGAGCCACCCCCACCAGCAGTTGTACCGCCATGCGAACGAGCACGGTCCCCATGGTCCCCGTGGTGCCCCCGCTCGCCCCGGTCCCCGTCCCCGCGGTGCCCATGCTCCCCCCAGTCCCCGTAGTCCTCGTCGCAGTGGGCGGCCGGGAAGGGAAAGGCTCGCGTGTGGCGGTCGAAGGCCTTCACGACGAAGAGCGGGTGCACCCTGAAGAAGTCACGAATCGCGAACTCGTACTGGGCGGTGGTCTGGGTGGGATAATTGACGTCCAGATACGTCGAGACGGTAAAGCTGTCCCACGGTGCCCTCGGCGACGAGGACGAGGACGAGGAGCCTTGGAGGACGAGAGCCTCAGGCCCACGCCGGCCGTTGGTCAGAATCGCCCTCAGGCTCTTGTCGATGAGCACGACACGGCGCCGGCTGTAGCAGTGACGCCAGGGATTGTGGTGACCGTGGTGACCGTCCCCTTCATAAAGCCTCAGGGAGCCGGACACGTGCCGTGCGGACGCCTGCGCAGCCACGCCGGCCGACGGAGACGAGAGGGCGATAGCCGCACCCGCCAGCGGCGCTGCAACCCAGGGACGAAGATTCATTCGATGACCTCCATGGGTGGCGGACGCAGGCGACCGCCCGCTGCGCGATACATCGAATCTCAGAAGAAGTTAAGAGAATCGACTCGGCACATCGTGAACATCCTTGTGGAGCCCTGCTCCTGTCACTCAACCGCAGCAGTCTCCTGGGCCGCCTGCGCGTTTCGACCGCGCGGTCGTCCGCTCAAGAGCCTGCTCGCGCCCGGCACCCGCAACCGCTGACCCGCGTTCCTTGATCCTTCTCGCTTGCCACGGCGGAGGCGGACAGGAGCGTCGCAGCCGCGAGGCTGCCCCAGAGGGCGGCCGGGCCGAGCGGTGCGAGAGCGGTGATGACCGCCGGGGAGACGGCGAGGCCGAAGCCGGTGGAGAGCTGGAAGCGGGCGAGGGCGCGCCCCAGGACACGGGCCGGGGCGAGCGCGGTGACGAGCGCGGTGGCGCTGCCGGCGTAGATGATCTCGCCGATCGTGCAGACCACGGAGACCACGGCGACGGCCGGTGTACCCCAGCCGTGTCCCAGTGAGGTGGCCGCGAGGAAGCCGAGGTAGGACGCGGCCAGCACCACGCCGGAAAGGGCCAGCACCGTCCGCCGGGAGAAGCGGGACATGAGGACGGTGACCGGCACCTGCAGGGTGACGACCAGCACCGTGTTCGCCACGAAGACGACTGCCGACCACACCGGGGACGCGTGCAACTGCGTCACCAGGACCAGCGAGAGCGCGATCTCGGGAACGTTGAGGCAGAAGACGTAGACCACGTTGGCGGCAAGCAGCGCGAGCATCCGGGGTGCGGGCGCCTCCTCCCCGTCCTCGACCGGAGCGGCGGCCGGATGGGCGTGCAGGCGGACCGACCACGCCAGGACCGCTGCGGTGAGATAGGCGAGCCCGGTGACGGCTGCCAGCGCCCGCAGCGCGGTGGTGCCGCCCGCCAGACACGCGGTGGCGAGGAGCGCGCCCGCGCCCAGTGCGGCGTTGCGCAGGGCGCGGCCTCCCGCAAGCGCGGCGTCGCGTTCCCGACCGTGGGCGAGCGTGGCCACGACAGCCGCGTGGGCGGCCGGCCATGCCTGGTTGCCGATGCCGAGGAAGAGCGCCGCCGTCGCGAACAGCCCGGCGTGCCCCGCCGGGGTGGCCAGCAGCAGCGCCACGCCCAGCACCCGCACCAGCATCGACGCCGCCACGACCGTACTGCGGGCGCCCCGGTCCAGCCATCGGCCCACCGCAGGCATGCACACCAGACCCGCGACGACACCGGCCGTCATGGCGATGCCCGTGGCCGGCCCCGACAGCCTCAGTACCGTCACGCCGTAGAGCAGCAGAAAGGGCCGTAGCAGGCCGGTGCCGAGGGCGTCCACGGCCAGCGCGACGGCATAACGGGGGCCTCCGGAGGCGCGGACGAGGGCGCGGGGCTGGATGCCGGTGATGGTTGCCATGGCGTCAGACGGTGCGTTCGGCCGCTGGGACAGGGCATGTCGGTTGACGCACATCGTCAATCGACGCCGTCGCCGGCCGTACGGTCGGTGATGATGTGGGGATGACGCTGAGGATCGACATCGGCAGTCTGCCGTCCGAGCGAGTGCGGTTCGCCGCCTCCCCGCTGGCCGAGCTGACCGCGATGCTGCACGTGCTGGCCGAACCCGGTCACCACCCGCAGTTCGCGAGCTGGGCCGCGGACGTCTGGGCCGGGCTGCGGCCGGAGCTGGCCGAGCGGCTCAGGGAGGCGGAGTTCCTCTGGCGTTCCTCACAGGCCGACTTCCTGATCCCCGCGCGGCCCCGGCCGACCCTCGCCGAGGAACTGGACGACGTGGACCGGATCGACGACGAGACGTATGTGACCGCCGCGCTCGTCACCACGTGCGGCAGCAATCGGGTCCATTTCCGCGGGAGGTCGCCTCTCACCGATGGGGCCGCGCGCGAGCGGGCCCTGGACGTCGCCCAGGCCCGCGGCGCGCTGCAGGAGGCGTTCGCGGAACGGCTGCTCGCGGACCCGGCCGCGGTGCGGGCGCGGGTGCGTCACACCCTCGAGGAGTGCGCCGAGGCCTTCTTCGACGCCGCCTGGACGGACATAGCGGTGCAGCTCGCCACCGATCTGCGCCTGAAGAACGAACTGCTCAGGCGCCACGGCATCGGGGCGGCACTCGCTTCGGTCTCCGGCGCGGTCACCCTGGCACCGGACGGCGACTGCATCGTCGTGGACAAGGTGCAGGACAAGGCGACCGCCGCCCGTGGCGCCGGGGTCACCTTCATCCCCAGCGTCTTCGGCCGCCCGCACCTGGTGGCGGTCCACGCGCCCGGGTGGCATCCGGTGGTGCAGTACCCCGTCGCCGAGCCGAGTCCGTCGGAGCCGGTCTCTCTGGAGACGGTCACGCTCCGGCTGGAGGCGCTCGCGCATCCGGTACGGTTGCGGCTGCTGCGCACCCTGGCCCGCGGCCCGCACACCACCGGCGAGCTGGCCCACTTCTGGGACCTCTCACCCCCGGAGGTCTCCCGCCACCTCGCCGTCCTGCGCCGCGCGGGCCTGCTCACCGCTCGGCGGCACGGTCGTTACGTCCGTTACACCCTCAGGCTGCCCGATGTGACGGCGCTGGGCGCCGACCTGCTGGCGGCCGTACTGCGCTGAGCGGCCTCCGTCCGTCAGAGCACGGGCGACCACAGCCTTCGGTGCTCGCCTCGCTCGCCGACAACGGCAGCACCGTGCCGTACGCATCCGCCCACGGCGGCTTCCCCAACCGGCTTGCGAGCAGGGACTCGTTGTTCTTCACCACAGCAGGTCATGAACGCCGCCCCGAACTGGTGGAAGGCAGGCGGCACCTGACCTGCCGGCGATCCTTGGGCGAACGGCGCAGGAGCGGGCACTTCCGCTTTGCCTGCCGCACCTTCAGCGTAAGAGCATGCTCGCGTCACGCCGGATTTGAGCAGAGGGACACCGGTACATGAAACACGCTGCACGCCACAGATGGATGACCATCCTCGTGCCCGCCGCGGCCCTCGCAGCCGCCGCGCCGTTCGTCGTTCCGGCCCCGGCAGGCGCCTCCCCTGCTCCGGCCGCACGGGCAGCCGCGCGGATCGACGACCGCCAGCAGGTACTCGACGCCGTCGCCGGCCGGATCACTCAAGGGCTCTCCGAGTCCGACCGGGCGCGCATACCCGGCTTCGCCGACATCGAGGTCGACCCCGACCACAACCACCTGCGCCTGTACTGGAAGGGCACCCCGCCCCAGCGGGTCCGGCGCATCCTCGCCCATCTGCCCTCCGGAGTGACCGCCGAGGTCACAGCCGCCCGCTACTCCAAGGCCGAACTCCACGCCGCCCGCACGAAGTTGCTGCGCGGCCGCACCTCCATGAACCTGCGGGTCGCAGGGGTCGAGCACCCCGTCCACATCACCAGCATCGCGCCTGCGGTGGACGGCAGCGGTCTGGAGGTCGGCTACGACAGCACCGCCGGCCGGGCGAACAGCCCCATGGCGGTCACGGAGGGAAACGTTTCTCGACGGGTCGCGGCGGCCGCCGACCGGCTGGCGGGGGTGCACACCGTCGCGATACACCGATTGCAGAGCGTGGACCTGGCCTCCCGGCAGCACGACCGCTCGCCCTGGACCGGAGCCTCGGCGCTGAGCAACCCCACCGGCGGCATCTGCTCCGGCTCCTTCGGCGTCAAGAACGCCAAGGGGCAGTACATGCTGATGTCCGCCTACCACTGCGGCTCGGCCGCCGGCGGCCGGTGGACCACCTGGTGGGGCGGCGACCTCGTCGGCACCACCGACGCCTCCCAGCGGTCCGCACAGGACGATGTGGTGGGTATCAAGCCTGCCTCGCAGCGGGTCCGCGGCCGGCTCTACGACGGTCCTGCAAGCCGCACCGACGGTTACGCCAAACCCGTCGTCGGCTGGGGCCACAACAACGTCGGCGACTACGTGTGCACCGACGGCGCCAACGGCGGCGTCCACTGCGGTGTGCGCATCGCCCAGACCGACATCGGCGTCACCGGACCGAACCACGTCTACCGCCCCGATGTCGACCTCGCCTACGCCACCTCTGCGACTCCGGGCGGTGTGGCGGCGATCAACGGCGACAGCGGCGGACCGGTCTTCGCCAGCGTGCGCAACCACACGGCCGACGAGGCGCGCGGAATGATCACAGCCCTCGACCGGACGGTCACCTGCCCGCCCGCCTACAACCGGGACACCGTGCTCGACGGTCACCGCAGGACGCCGTGGTGCTTGGCCGGCGTGTACTACGTGCCGATCGGGCAGACCCTGCACGACATGCACTGGACGCTGGTCACAGGCTGACCACCCACGGGCCGGCCGCGCCGCCCCGCGATCGGCGCGGCCCACGTGGAACACCCCGTTGACTGACCACACGACCCCGAGGCCACCTGCGTGTACCGACCATATGTCGGAGCTGCTCGCCGGACGATATCGTGCGCGACACGCGACCGGACGATCGCACATCGGTACGGCACAAGACGAGGAGTCGTTCGAAAATGACGCGTCACGCCGAGACCCCCCGCCCCGCGGCCACGCCGGAGACCGATCCGTACGAAGAACTGCGCGTGCCCGTCAGCGGCGGCGAACTCGCCGTGCTGCGCTGGCCCGCGGCCGATCCGGGCGCCCCCGTCGTGCTCGCCGCGCACGGCATCACCGCCAACGCACTCTCCTGGGCCAGGGTCGCCCACCACCTCGCGGGCCGGGCCACCTTGATGGCGCCCGACCTGCGCGGCCGGGGCGGCAGCCGGTCGCTGCCCGGCCCGTATGGCATCGCCGCGCACGCCGCGGACATGGCCGCGATCGCCGACGCGTTCGGGCTGCAGGGCGCGGTGCTCACCGGCCACTCGATGGGCGCCTTCGTCAGCGCGTTCACCGGCGTGCACCGTCCCACGAGATTCGCCTCGCTCGTCCTCGTCGACGGCGGGCTCGGATTCCCCGTACCGCCCCACCCGGACCCGGACGCGCTGCTCGACGCCGTCATCGGCCCGGCGATGCGCCGGCTGACCATGACGTTCCCCGACCGGCAGGCCTACCGCGACTACTGGCGGGATCATCCGGCCTTTGCCGGCGCGTGGTCGCCGTGGGTGGACGCTTACATCCAACGGGACCTCGTCGGCACGGAGCCCCGACTGCACTCGTCCTGCGTCCGCGAAGCCGTGCGGCTCGACGGCACGCAGGTGCTGCGCGACCCCGCGGTACTGGGTGCGGTACGTCGACTGAAGCTTCCCACACGGCTCTTGTGGGCTGACCGCGGCATGATGAACGAGCCGCCGGGACTGTACGACGAGCAGCGGCTGGCCGCTGCGGGCCTCGACCCCACCCGGCTGACGACGCACCGGGTGGCCGACGTCAACCACTACACCGTCCTCATCGGCGACGACGGCGCACGTACGGTGGCCGATCACCTGCTCGACGCCGCGGGCGCGAGCGGTGACGCGGCTGACATGAGCGGCCGGTGATGTCGGACCGCACCGCGACTCCGACCGCGATCCCAAGGCGCGACCGAAACCTTTTTGGAAATCCACGTCCGACGGCGATGAGTTCCGGCGCGGTGCGCCGTCTGATCCGGTGAAGCAACCGCAAGGCACGGAGGAACCTCAGATGCGTACCCTGATCAGCACAGCCTTCATCTCGCTCGATGGCGTCGTGGAGGCTCCGGGCGGCGAACCCGGCTACCGGAACTCCGGGTGGACCTTCAAGGACGTCGACTTCCTCCCCGAGGCGTTCGACATCAAGGGCCGGGAGCAGAAGGAAGCCACCGCGATGTTGATGGGCCGGACCAGCTATGAGGCGTTCAGCCCGGTATGGCCGGACATGGAGGATTTCGCCGGCTACAAGGTGATGCCGAAGTACGTCGTCTCCACCACGCTCACCGAGGACGACCTGGTGTCGAACTGGGGCGAGACCACGATCCTGCGCTCGCTCGACGAGGTCGCCACGCTGAAGGAGACCGACGGCGGCCCGATCATCATCCACGGCAGCAGTGCCCTGCACCAGAGCCTTTCGGACGCCGGCCTGATCGACCGCTACCACCTGCTCGTCTTCCCGCTCCTGCTCGGAGCGGGCAAGCGCCTGTTCAGCACCACGGACAAGGACACCCAGAAGCTGAAGCTGGTCGAGCACGAGGCGTACGCCAACGGCCTGCAGAAGAACGTGTTCGATGTCGTCCGCTGACCAGGCTCCACCCGCGCGCTGCCGCCACGTTCCCGGACGTGGCACCCGCTGAACGAATTCATGACTCGCCCGGCACCACCACGGCGGGCCCGGACGGGTATCCGGAGAGTCTGACGGCCGCCGACCGGGCGGCGAGGGAAGTCCTGTGAGGGTTCTCGCGCCGCATGACGGTGCGGCCGGACCGCGATCAGGCGCCGTCGGACTCGTCGTCGATGGTGAGTCGGATGCCGGTGATCAGATCCGGGCGGATGCGTACCGCGTAGTCCATGGCCCGGTGCACCCAGGGGCTGAGCAGTGCCCGGTAGCGGGCCAGTTCCTCCGAGTCGGTCACCAGGTGCGCGTAGCCGGTGACCACCACGCTCCAGCCGAGGTGTGTCTCGGGGTCGATGGCGTCGGCCTCGTAGGCCACCACGACGCCCCGGCGGTCGGCCTGCCCGGCGCGCGCGGTCAGGGCCGCGCCCTCGTGGGTGCGGATGACGATGTCGCCCTTGTCCAGGACGTGGTTGACGGGCCGGATGGTCGGCAGTGCGTGGCGGGTGAAGACGATCCGTCCGAACGACACGCCACCCAGCAGCCGCAGGGCTTCGGCGCTGTCCAGCTCGATGCTCCGGCGCGGCCCGGCAGGGAGGGCCTGAGCGGTGTCGATGGTCATGGAAGGCTTCCGTACGGTTTCGTTGCTCACTGCTGCGTTTCTTCGACTGGGGCGGCGAGGCGGCTGCCCGGCCTGTCCCTGTGGTCGCGGCCGGTGCGCCGGTACGGCATCTGCGTCATCCCTTCAAGACGTGACCGGTTTCCCGCCCGCGGCAACCGGCCGGGAGCCACGGACAGGCGGGATCAGGTCATTGGAACCGGACAGAACCTCCTCACGCCAGGGCCGTTCGGCCCTTGTCCCCGTCCCGTCGGCCCTGCGCACCTGGGTGGTCGTCGGACCTTCACCCGGTGGAGTGGCGGGATGCGGGTTGGACGGTGCGGCGCCCCGTTCGGCCTACCGGAGGTCGGGGCCGTGACACGTGGCTACTCAGGGGGCCGACGGGCCGTTTCGCGCCGTGGCGGCAGCGGTGTCTCATGGCCGCGGGCCACTATGGGTGGACAACAGGGCCGATCGGCCCTGGCCCTTCGGCCCGGATACGAGAAAGGATCCCGGTACGGAGGGCCGATTCCGCCCACGAGCGGACATCGGTGCGGAACGCGGAACCAAGGAGCAGTTCGATGGCGGACAGCGAGCAGCCCGGCACCGGCAACCCGATCCGGGTCTTCCTGCTGGACGACCACGAGGTGGTACGGCGCGGAGTGCGCGACCTGCTGAACGACGAGCCGGACATCGAGGTGATCGGCGAGGCCGGCACGGTGGAGCAGGCACTGGTGCGGGTGCCCGCGCTTCGCCCGCAGGTGGCGGTGCTGGATGTCCGTCTCCCCGACGGCGACGGCGTGACCGTGTGCCGGGAACTCCGGTCCCGCATGCCCGAGCTGGCCTGCCTCATGCTGACCTCCTTCGACGACGAGGAGGCACTGCTCGACTCGATCATGGCGGGCGCGTCCGGATACGTCCTGAAGCAGATCCAGGGCTCGGACCTGGTGTCCGCCGTGCGCACCGTGGCCGGCGGGCAGTCCCTGCTCGATGCCAGTGCCACCACCAAGCTGATGGCCCGGCTTCGCGGCGGCGGGCAGGAGGAACAGCAGCCGGACGAACTGCAGGGCCTGACCGAGCGGGAGCGGGACATCCTGGCTCTGATCGGCGAGGGACTGACCAACCGCCAGATCGGCCAGCGGCTGTACCTGGCCGAGAAGACGGTGAAGAACCACATCTCCCGCCTGCTGGCCAAGCTCGGCGTCGAGCGCCGTATCCAGGCCGCGGTGATCGCCACTCAGGTCCAGGACCGGCAGCGGCAGGAAGGGCACTGAGACGGCGGGGCCCGAAGCCTCCAGGCCGGGTACGCGGCGCTGGGCGTGATCGGCCCCGACGGCAAGAGACTGTCGGAGTTCCCCACGGTCGGCGTCGGCGAGGAGCAGCTCGCGCAGATCGGCCCCTACCCGGAGGGCCACGGCATCCTCGGAGAGCTGATCCGGCACCCGGAGCCCCTGCGCCTGGCCAAGCTCTCCGAGCACTCCGCATCGTACGGCTTCCCCCTAACCACCCGCCGATGAACACCTTCCTCGGCGTCCCGATCCGGGTGCGCGGCCAGGGGGTCCTGTACACGATGACTCCTTCGTCGGTTCGGCCCGCTCACACGGCGCTTCCGGCGCCGTAGGGCGCGTAGAGGTCCAGCAGCCGGGTCCTGGTGGTGCGGAGGCGGTGGGCCAGTACGTCGCCGGCCCACCGGGTGACGGCCTGGCCGAGTGATGGGTCGTCCTGGCAGAGGGAGCGGACGGTCGAGGCGTCGAACTCGTAGGCTCGTACCGGTGTCGCCGCTGTGGCGCCCAGATGCCACACGTGCGGCGTGAACAGCCAGGACAGTCCGACGAGTTCGTTGTGGCCGAGGATCTCGATGACGGCGCGGCGCCGGCCGGGTACGTGTGTGTCGAGCTCGATGGAGCCGGTGCGGATGATCCAGAACCGGTCCGCGCGTGCGCCTTCGTCGAAGATGCGCGTCCCCTGCGGGAAGGACACCTCCCGGGCGAGACGCATGAGCCGTTGCCGGTGCTGGGTGGGCAGCGCGCGCGGCATGCTCGGGGTGTTCATGGCCGGCCTCCGGGTCGGGGCGTACGAACGGATACCTCCAGCGTGCGGCGCCGACTCGGGCCGGACGAGGGGCCATTGGGTCCGGAGCAGGGCCGTCCGGCCCCGAGGCAGAGGCAGCGAAGACGGCCGCCGCCCCCGTGAGGGCGGCGGCCGAGGCGCGAGATCGTGCCTCCCCGACACGATCTTCACGCGGAAGTCCTCGCGGCTGTCGGGGCGTGCGGCAGTACCACCCCGTCTCGAACGAGCCGCAAGGACATGACACCGCCGACCGGTCCGCACCGCGTCGCGAGCCCGGCCGCAGCTCCCACCCTCTCGATTGTCGAGCTCGACACCGTGCCGACGATGGGGCATTGCGGACCGTGCCGTGGACCGAATGAGCCTTGTCCTGTGACCAGAAGCACCGGGAAACGGGACGTGCCGGGGCTGTCAGACCTACGGCAGCGGAACCATCGGGGCGGCGCGTGGGTCGTGACCTGCCCGCGCAAGCAGGGCACCGAGATCGTCACGATCGCCGGTGCCGAACTCGGCCGTGGCCGGGACGGCCCCGGCTGCATGAGCTGCCGCATCGAGGCTCGGCATCCCTGGCGCCGTGGCGAACCGCGACAGCCGCCCGCTGTTCCACCTGCCCGTCTCGCCACCCGTCAGCCGAACGGACCTTGGACGCAGGGACGTTCAGCCCAACGGATGGAGACCTTCGGCATCCGGCGTGACGTCAGGCATCGGACGAAAGTGAGACACGTCCAGGAGACGAGGATTCATCATTCCGAAGGGATCACCACCATGGCCGTGCACGAGCACCCTCACCGGAATACGGGGTTCCAGCTGTCGGGCGCCTTCCGCCGGCACCCGACCGGCTCCGGCTCCCAATCCGCCGTTTCGGCACGTCTCGACGCGCACTTCGCGCAGGCTTGCGCCCTGGCGTCCCTGCGCATCCTGACCGGGTTCGTCTTCCTGTGGGCGTTCCTGGACAAGACCTTCGGGCTCGGTTACGCGACCGCGTCCGGCAAGGGCTGGATCGACGGTGGATCGCCGACGAAGGGCTTCCTCAGTTCCGTCGCCGCCGGGCCGATGGAGTCGACGTTCCACTCCTGGGCCGGCGACACCTGGGCGGACTGGCTGTTCATGTTGGGCCTGCTCGGCATCGGTCTGGCCGTCATCTCCGGCGTGGCGCTGCGGCCCGCCGCGGTGGCGGGCACGGCGATGATGGCGCTGATGTGGATCGCCGAGTGGCCGCCGGCCCGGCACCTGTCGGACGGATCACCGAGCATGTCGACGAATCCGTTCGCCGACTACCACCTCATCTACGCTGCCGCGCTGATCGCCGTGGCGGCAGCGGGCGCGGGCGCCACCTGGGGCCTGGGCCGGCTGTGGGCGCGGCTGCCGGTCGTTCGCGACCACACCTGGCTGCACTGACCCGCGCGCGGCGGTGACGGCCCTCGCCCGGGCCCGTCCCGGCCGACCCGCGCACGAGGCCCATCGTGCCCCCTGAGGAACAGCGCACCCTGCCCTGAAAACCCCATGAACACGACGCTCGAATCGGGACCCACGGGGACCCGATTCAGGAGGTGGAGAACAATGCCCCGCACCATCACCGTGGGTCTCGACGGCTCGCCCGAGAGCCGCGCCGCGGCGGAATGGGCGGCCCGCGAGGCGACACTGCGCGGACTGCCGGTGAAGCTCGTCCAGGTCTGGGAGCCGGCCCCGGAGCCCATGGCCCAAGCCCCGCTTCCGGGCGCCGAGACGCATCAGCACCGGACCGGGCGAAGCGAGATGGGGGTACCCCCGGCCGAAGGCTGGGGGAGGATCCCCCGCGAGGCCGCCGAGGGCCTGCGGCTGCGCCATCCGGGCGTCGAGGTGACCACCGAGCAGATCACCGGACGTCCCGCCGAAGTCCTGGTCGACGTGGCCGAGGACGCCGACATGCTCGTCCTCGGTTCGCGCGGCCTGGGCGGCCTGGGCGGCTTCCTGGTCGGCTCGGTCGGCCTCGCGGTCGTGGCGCACACCGAGCGTCCCGTCGTCCTGATCCGCGGCGACGAGCAGGAGATGGACGAGGCAGGTGTTCCCGCCGCGGCCACGGCCTCCCGTCCCGTCGTCCTCGGGCTAGACGTCGCCGGCCCCGACGAGACGCTGGTCGGCTTCGCCTTCGAAGCCGCCGCCCGCCGGAACGTGCCGCTGCACGTCGTGCACGGCTGGAACCCGCCTCCCTACTACGCCTACGGCATGGCTGTGGAACCCGCGGTCGAGCGGGAGATGGCGAAGGCGGACGCCGTAGTCCTCAGCGAGGTGCTGCGCCCCTGGCGGCAGAAGTACCCCGACATCGAGGTCGTCGAGCAGTCGCACTACGGCAGCCCCTCGCTCCTCCTGATCGACGCCTCCCGGGAGGCTTCCCTGGTCGTCGTCGGCCGCCGCATCCGCCGCTCCTCCGTCGGCGCCCACATCGGCACCGTCACCCACGCCGTCCTGCACCACTCCACCGCACCTGTCGCCGTCGTCGCCCACGACTGACGCACTCCCGCCAGAGGAGAGGACAGACCATGAAGGCAGCGGTCGTACGAGCCTTCGGCGAGCCCCTGGTCGTCGAGGAACGCCCCGACCCCGAGCCCGGCCCCGGCCAGGTCCGCATCCGTGTCGAGGCCTCCGGGCTGTGCCACACCGACATCCACGCCGCCCACGGCGACTGGCCCGTCAAGCCCACCCCACCCTTCGTCCCCGGGCACGAAGGAGTCGGCGTCGTCGAGAAGCTCGGCGAGGGCGTCACCCACCTGTCCCTCGGGCAGCGCGTCGCGGTGCCGTGGCTCGGCAGGGCGTGCGGGCGGTGCGAGCACTGCCTGTCCGGCTGGGAGACGCTGTGCGAGCGGCAGGTCAACACCGGATACGGCTGCGACGGCGGTTACGCCGAGAAGATGGCGGCCTGGGCCGACTTCGCCCAGCCCGTGCCCGAGGGCGTCACCCCGTTCGAGGCGGCCCCGCTGACCTGTGCGGGCGTGACCACCTACAAGGCCCTCAAAGTCGCCGACGTCCGGCCCACCCAACTCCTCGCGATCTCCGGCGTCGGCGGCCTCGGCCACCTCGCCCTGCAGTACGCCAAGATCGCCGGGGCGACCGTCGCGGCCGTCGACGTCACCGACGACAAGCTCGAACTCGCCGCGGAACTCGGCGCCGACCTCGTCATCGACGCCCGCAAGCAGGACGTCGGAAGGGAACTGAGGAAGCACGGTGGCGCCCACGCGGCGATCGCGCTCGCGGTGAGCCCTGCCGCGTTCGAGGCGGTCAACTCCGGTCTGCGGCGCGGCGGAAAGCTCGTCATGGTGGCGCTGCCCGCGCACGGCACGATCCAGGTCCCCATCTTCGACACCGTCCTCAACGGCACGTCCGTGATCGGCTCCATCGTGGGCACACGGCAGGACCTCGCCGAGGTCTTCCAGCTCCACGCGGCCGGCCGCACGAAGGTCATCCACGAGACCCGGCCGCTCGCCTCCGTGAACGAGTCCATCGATGCTGTGCTGCGCGGCGAGATCAAGGCCCGGATCGTCTTCGACCTGGACGCCGGATGGTGAGGACGATGGAACTGCCCCTGGTCGTCGGCGTCGACGGGTCCGAGCCGAGCCTGCGCGCGGTCGACTGGGCGGCCGACGAAGCCGCCCTGCGGGGACTGCCGCTCAGGCTGGTGTACGCCTCGCTGTGGGAACGGTACGAAGGAACCGCGCTTGCGCGGGATCTCGGCACGCCCTCGGACCAGGTGATGGCCGAGGACATCGTCGAGACCGCCGCACGCCGGGTCCGCACCCGCCGACCTGACGTGAAGGTCACCACCGACGTGCTGCCGGAGGAACCCGAGTACGCATTGGTACGGGAAAGCCGCAGCGCCGCTGCCGTGGCCCTGGGCTCACGGGGCCGAAGCAGCCTGGCCGATGCGCTGCTCGGATCCGTCAGCGTGACGGTGGCCGGCCACGCGCACTGCCCGGTGATCGTGCTGCGCGGCAGCCACGACAACCGGGGCGTACCCGGCAGGCACGGCCGCATCGTCGTGGGCGTCGGCGAGAAGCAGGGGGACGCGGAGGCGGTGCGCTTCGCCGTCGAGGAGGCACGTCGCCGCGGCGTGCCGCTGGAGGCCGTCCGGGCCTGGCGCCGCCCCGCGCACGAGGCGACCGACCGCCCCCTGCCGGCGGGAGAACCGGCCCGGCTGCGCGAGGAACAGGCGGCGGAGGTGCTGGAAGCGGCCCTGCGGCGCATCCCGGCCGACCTCGAGGTGCGCCCGCGCACCGTCGAGGGACACGCCCGCCAGGTCCTGCTCGACTCCTCGGCCGGCGCCGACCTGCTCGTCGTAGGGGCTCGGCGCCGCGAGGGCCACTACGGCCTCCAACTCGGCCGCGTCGCCCACACGGTGCTTCACCACGCCGTCTGCCCCGTCGCCGTCGTACCGCGGAAGACCTGAAGTCCGTGGGACCGGCTCACAGGATCGCCGCGTGATCCGGGACGCGGGCCTGCAGATCACGCGGCGGGCGCTGGTAGCCGGTCGACGGCGGCGATCACGTTCAGCCGGGCCCTGCGCTTGTCGTCACGACCGGTCGGCTCGGACAGCCCCGCGATCCGCACCGTCCGCGGGTTCAGGCGCTCGGCGACCCGCTTGATGGTGCCGTACTCCAGTACGTCGAGTGCGCCGACTGACCGCCGGCCGTCGCGGTCCGAGTAGTCACCTGATCAACAATGGCCGGAGCGGAGGACGACCACGCCCGGCCGTTCCGGGCATAGGCCATGGCACGTGCAGGCCGTCTCGGTCAGGACGCCGAGTGCCTGCGCCATCAGCAGAAGCAGCAGATCGGAAAGCGGTTGCTCCTCTTGCCGGCCGAACTCCGCTTGGACACCGCAGGTCAGGGCCGACCGGCCCCAAGCCGGTCCCCGGACAGCCCATGGGGACGCCCTTCGATCCGCTGGATGCTCGAACCATCGAGAGGCCTGGAGGAGATCCCTGATGTCGGACGCCGTGCTCAACCGACCGCCCGTTCACGCCCTGCTCGCGGACGGCACCACCGTGTGCATCCGCCCCGTGACCCCGGCCGACCACGACCGGGTGCAGGCGCTCTACGAGGAGATGTCCCCCGAGAATCTCCGTCTGCGGTTCTTCTCGCTGAGCCCCCGGTCCGCCGCCCTGGCCGCCGACCGGGCCTGCGCCCCCGCACACCCCGGCTACCGGGCCCTGCTGGCCGAGACGCACGGTCAGGTGATCGGGATCGCCGAGTACGACACGGCGGGGGAGGAGGACGACGCCGAGATCTCCATCGCCGTCTGCGACGGTCTGCACCACCGCGGAGTGGGCACCCTGCTCGTCGAGCACCTGGTCTCCACAGCCCGGGCGGAGGGCATCACCACCTTCACCGCCGACGCGCTCAGCGAGAACCGCCGGATACTCCGGCTCTTCGCCGACCTCGGCCTGCGCACGGCCCGCCGATTCGACGGGCCCGAGGTGCGCTGCACCATACGGCTCGACGCTGACGACACCTATCTGTCGGCCGTGGAGGCCCGGGGCCGGGCCGCCGACGTGGCCAGCCTCGAGCCGCTGCTGCGCCCGAACGCGGTCGCCGTCCTCGGCGCCGGACGCAAACCCGGCTCGGTCGGACGGGCGATCCTGCACCACCTGAAGGCGGGCGGCTACACCCACCGCCTGTTCGCAGTGAACCCCAGCGTGCACCACATCCTCGGCGTGCCGTCGTACCCGTCCGTGAGCGCGCTGCCCAAGACCCCCGACCTGGTGGTCGTGGCCGTCCCCGCAGCCGCCGTCCCGGCCACCGCCGAGGAATGCGGCAAGGCCGGCGTCCGGGCGCTGCTCGTCGTCACCGCCGGCCTCGACGCCGACCAGGCGCACACGCTGCTGGCCACGTGCCGCACCCACGGCATGCGCCTGGTGGGACCCAACTGCCTCGGCATCTCCAACACCGACCCCGACCTGCGTCTGGACGCCACCTTCGCCGCCGACCACCCGCTCCCCGGGACCGCAGGCGTCGCCGTGCAGTCCGGCGGGGTCGGCATCGCGCTGCTCGACGGGCTGTCCCGGCTCGGCATCGGGGTGTCGTCGTTCGCCTCCCTCGGCGACAAGTACGACGTCAGCGGCAACGACATGCTCCAGTGGTGGGAGAGCGACGGCCGCACCGAACTGGCGCTGCTGCACCTGGAGTCCTTCGGCAGTCCGCGCGCGTTCTCCCGCACCGCGCGTCGCGTCACCCGCCGTATGCCGGTCCTGACCGTGGACGCGGGCCGTACCGAGGCGGGCCGGCGTGCCGCCGCCTCGCACACGGCGGCGGCCGCCACCCGCACCATGACCCGGCAGGCGCTGTTCACCCAGGCCGGCATCACCGCCACCCGCTCGGTCGGCGAACTCCTCGAAACCGCCGCCCTGATGCACTCCCAGCCGCTCCCCGCAGGAACGCGTGTCGCGATCGTCACCAACGCGGGCGGTGCCGGCGTACTTGCCGCGGACGCCTGCACAGAGGCGGGACTCGCCCTGCCGCAGCTCCCCCCGGACGTGGTCGACGACCTGCTCTCCGTGCTCCCGCGGGGCGCCGCGGTCGGCAACCCCGTCGACGCCACCGCCGCCGTCACCGAGAACCAGCTCGCGGAATGCCTGGGCCGGCTGATGCGCCACCCCGGCGTCGACGCCGTGCTGGTGGCTCTCGTGCCCACGGCGGTCGCCGCCGCGACCGGCGACGACCTCGTCCGGGCACTCACCGACGCCCCCGCGCACCGGGCCAAGCCGATCGCCGCGGTACGCCTCGAACAGGACCTGCCGGTCAAGCTGCTGCCCGCCACCGACGGCGGCACGATCCCCTCCTACGCCGAACCCGAGGCGGCGGCACGGGCGCTGGCCCACACCGCACGCCGCGCGGCCTGGCTCGCCCGGCCGGTAGGCACAGTGCCGGAGCTCGACGGCATCGACACCGCCCGCGCCCAGCAGATCGCCGAGACCTACCTGGCGGCGCACCCGGACGGCGGCTGGCTCGACCCGCGCACCTGCGCCGACCTGCTGGGCTGCTACGGCATCCCACAGCTCCCGTGGGCGTGGGCGGAGACCGAGGACGAGGCGGTCCTCGCGGCCCGGCGGCTGCGCGGCCCGGACGGCCGGGTGGTCATGAAGGCCCACTGGCCCGGACTGGTGCACAAGAGCGAGCAGCGTGCCGTGCACCTCGACCTTCAGGGCGACGCCCAGGTCCGGGCCGCCTTCCGGGACTTCGACACCCGGTTCGCGGGGCTGCTCACCGGTGTCGTCGTGCAGCCGCTCGCCGCGCGCGGCACCGAACTGTTCGCGGGTGTCGTCCAGGACGAGGTCTTCGGCCCGCTCGTGCTGTTCGGGCTCGGCGGCACCGCCACCGAGGTCCTCGGCGACCACGCCGCCCGACTGGCCCCGCTCACCGACCACGACGTGCACGACCTGATCACAGCACCGCGCTGCGCCCCGCTGCTGTTCGGAGCCCGCGGCAGCGGACCGGCCGACCTCGAGGGCCTGGAAGAGCTGCTGTCGCGCCTGTCCCGCATGGCGGCCGACCTGCCGCAACTCGCCGAGGTCGACTTCAACCCCGTGCTCGCGACCACGGCCGACGTCTCCGTGCTCGACGCGCGGGTGCGGCTGGTGCCGCGTCGGCCCCAGGACCCCTACCTGCGCCGACTCCGCTGAGATGGCACGGCTGCTCGCTCACCACAGGAGCAGCGGACTGACGGTGGCCGACGAGGACGAGAAGGACACCGGCGTCACCTCCGAGACCGACTCGATGGCCCACCAGGCCGAAACCCGCGCCGACGACACCATCGTCGCGACCGCGCGGACGGGACCGGCGCAGGGGCCCAAAGGGCCTGCGCGAGCCCTTGCGGCCCATATGCGGCCGGGTCCTCGCAGGAAGACGCTGGCAGTACCGAGCAGACCGAACGCAGGAGGTGCGCATCATGGTGTCGCCCGTCATCGCCGGAGTGGACGGATCGGCCGAGAGCCTCGCCGCCGCCGAGTGGGCCGCCCGCGAGGCCGTGCGTCATGACCGACCGCTGCTGCTGGTGCACGCCTGGAACTGGCATCCCGGCCAGACGGACGGCGAGCCCGCGAACCCCGCACAGCGGCATCTGGCGCGCCGCGTTCTAGAACAGGCCAAGCAGCGCGTCCGCAGCGCCGTACCCGGCGTGCACGTCACAGACGAGCAGGTCGAAGGCCCGGCGACCGCGGCCTTGCTGAAGGCCGCCGAACGGGCCGAACTGCTGGTCCTGGGTTCGCGCGGCCTGAGCGGCTTCACCGGACTGCTCGTCGGCTCCGTCGCCCGAGGAGTGGTCGCGGGGGCCACCCGTCCCGTGATCCTCGTACGGACAGGGGAGGAGGCCGGGGACGAGCACTTCCCGGCGGACGACGGCAGCCCGTCCACCCGCACCGGATACCGCGACGTGGTGCTCGGCATCGACCTCACCGATGCCTGCGACGAGGTGATCGAGTTCGCGTTCGCGGAAGCCCGGTCGCGGCAGGCCCGGCTGCGCGTCGTGTACGCCTGGCAGCCGCCCTCCGCGATCGGCCTCGGCCCCGGAGACATCGGTCTGGTCAACGATCCCGCGCGGGCCGAGGAGTGGCAGGGGTTCCTGTCCGCCGTGCTGACGGTGTGGCGTGACAAGTACCCCGGGACCGAGGTCCTGGAGACCGTTGTGGAGGGCAAGGCTTCCACCGCTCTGGTCCGGGCCGCCTCCGCGGCGAGCCTTCTCGTCGTCGGCCGCCGCCTGGCCGAGCGGCCGACGGTTGCCCGCATCGGCCCCGTCACCCATGCCGCCGTCCACCACGTCGGCTGCCCGCTGGCCGTCGTGCCCCATGAGTGAGAGAGCCGGCGGAACCGACACCGACCTGAACGTCCACCGCGAGCTCCTGCGCCGGAAGCCTGCCGAACCCGCCCGGCTCGCCCGGATCCGCGAGCTGCGGCCGGCGGCAGCTTCGGGGCCACTCGGCCCGACCGCAGTCGAGAACGCGTCGGCGGTCCGGGTCTGCTCCTCCCGTCGGGGGTGACCCGTTCGAAAGCTTCGAAACGCCGGGCCCGGCCGCCCTCCAAGGGGCACACCGGGCCCGTTCGCCTGTGACTGGCTCACGCCTCGCACAGGGACCGGACCGACGGGCCCGGTCGCACAGGGCGGTTCGGCCCTATCACGGGTGACGGCTGCACCGGATGATCGATGTGCCGGTCGGACCGGCACGACGGATCCCGGCCGTGACGGTGGACGCCGTCTCTCTGCCCATCCGCATCTCAAGGGAGTCCCATGCTTTCGCCCGAGTCGGCCGCTGTCGTTCGCGCCACCCTGCCCGCCGTCGGCGGCGCCCTGGACGAAATCACCACACGTTTCTACGGCACCATGTTCGCCGAGCAACCCGAACTGCTGGACGGCCTGTTCAACTTCTGCGCGCGGCCGTACGCCGCGACTCGCCGCCCGCGTGGGAGGGCGGGCCGACCGGCATCCGAGGCGCGGCCCCGGGCCCGGGTCGTCCGGTCCGCGGTGGGGGACGGACGGCCCTCGTCATGCGTCCTGCGACGACCGAAGGTGGAGGGCATACGGGGACCACCCACCACTGCGGCTCCTGCTGCTGCCCGATCCCGGCGAGCCCGACCTGCTCGGACGAAGGCTCCGGCCCCTGCCGAAGGTGCTCCATTCGGTTCTCTGCGGCAGGTGTGGCCCGAACGGCCCTGTCGGGTACCCGGCGCGGCGGCAGAGGGTGGGGCGTACATACCGGCACGTATGGCACCCGGACCCCTGCCCCGACTCGGAAAGGATCCCCGATGCCCGTCGACACGCAGCAGACGCCCGCTCACCTGGAGCAGGACGAGCTGAGGTCACTGGACGCCCACTGGCGCGCCGCGAACTATCTGTCCGTCGGCCAGATCTACCTGATGGCCAACCCTCTGCTGACCGAGCCGCTGCGCCCCGAGCACGTCAAACCGCGCCTGCTGGGCCACTGGGGTACGTCGCCCGGCCTGAACCTGGTGCACACCCACCTCAACCGCGTCATCAAGGCGCGCGGCCTGGACGCCCTGTGCATCTGGGGGCCCGGTCACGGCGGTCCGGCGGTGCTGGCCAACTCCTGGCTGGAGGGCTCGTACACCGAGACCTACCCGGACATCACGCGGGACGCGGCCGGCATGGCCCGGCTGTTCAGGCAGTTCTCCTTCCCCGGCGGGGTGCCGAGCCACGTCGCGCCGGAGACGCCGGGCTCGCTCCACGAGGGCGGCGAACTCGGCTACTCGCTCTCCCACGCCTACGGTGCCGCCCTCGACAACCCGGACCTGCTGGTCGCCTGCGTGATCGGTGACGGCGAGGCGGAGACCGGGCCGCTGGCCGCCTCCTGGCACTCCAACAAGTTCCTCGACCCGGTGCACGACGGCGCGGTCCTGCCGATCCTGCACCTCAACGGCTACAAGATCGCCAACCCGACCGTGCTGTCCCGCCTGCCCGAGCAGGAACTCGACGAACTGCTGCGCGGCTACGGACACGCCCCCCTTCACGTCACCGGCGACGACCCGATGGCCGTTCACCGGGCGATGGCCGCCGCGATGGACGACGCACTGGAGCGCATCGCGTTCATCCAGAGCAGTGCCCGTGAGGATCGCGTCGCGGACCGGCCGCACTGGCCGATGATCGTGCTGCGCACCCCCAAGGGCTGGACCGGCCCGGCCGAGGTCGACGGCCTGCCCGTGGAGGGCACCTGGCGCTCCCACCAGGTCCCGCTGGCCGCCGTACGAGACAACCCCGAGCACCTGCGGCAACTGGAGCAGTGGATGCGCTCCTACCGGCCGGAGGAGCTGTTCGACGAGCACGGCGCCCCGCGCCCCGACGTGCTCGCCTGCATCCCCGAGGGCACGCGCCGACTGGGCGCCACCCCCCATGCCAACGGCGGTCTGCTGCTGCGCGAGCTGCCCCTGCCGCCCTTGGAGAGGTACGCCGTCGAGGTCGACAAGCCCGGTGCGACGATGCACGAACCCACCCGCGTCCTCGGCGACATGCTCCAGGACGTCATGCACGCCACGAGCGAGCGGCGCGACTTCCGCCTCGTCGGCCCCGACGAGACCGCGTCCAACCGGCTCCAGGCGGTCTACGCGGCCAGCGGCAAGGCCTGGCAGGCACAGATGCTCGAGGTGGACGAGCACCTCGACCGGCACGGCCGGGTGATGGAGATCCTGTCCGAACACACCTGCCAGGGCTGGCTGGAGGGTTATCTCCTCACCGGCCGGCACGGCCTGTTCTCCTGCTACGAGGCGTTCGTCCACATCGTCGACTCGATGGTCAACCAGCACGTCAAATGGCTGCGCACCACCCGCCGCCTGCCCTGGCGCGCCCCGATCGCCTCCCTCAACTACCTGCTGACCTCGCACGTGTGGCGCCAGGACCACAACGGCTTCTCCCACCAGGACCCCGGCTTCGTCGACCACATCCTCAACAAGAGCCCCGAAGCGGTACGGGTCTACCTGCCGCCGGACGCCAACACGCTGCTGTCCGTGGCCGATCATGCTCTGCGCAGCAAGGACTACGTCAACGTGATCGTGGCGGGCAAGCAGCCCTGCTTCGACTGGCTGTCGATGGAGGACGCCAGGGTCCACTGCGCGCGAGGCGCCGGCATCTGGGAGTGGGCGGGCACGGAGGACGGTTCCCGCGCACCGGACGTGGTGCTGGCCTGCGCGGGCGACGTGCCGACCCAGGAGGTGCTGGCCGCCGCGCAGTTGCTGCGCCGGCACCTGCCCGATCTGGCCGTGCGGGTGGTCAACGTCGTCGACATCGCCCGGCTGCTGCCGGGCGAGGAACACCCGCACGGGATGAACGACTTCGAGTACGACGGCCTGTTCACCGCCGACAAGCCGGTGATCTTCGCCTATCACGGCTACCCGTGGCTGATCCACCGCCTGGCCTACCGCCGTACCGGACATCGCAACCTGCACGTGCGCGGCTACAAGGAGATCGGTACCACGACCACGCCGTTCGACATGGTGGTCCGCAACGACCTCGACCGTTACCGCCTGGTCATGGACGTCATCGACCGTGTCCCCGGCCTGGCGGTCCGCGCGGCGGCCGTACGTCAGCGCATGGAGGACGCCCGGCAGCGCCACCACGTCTGGATCCGGGAGCACGGCATGGACCTGCCCGAGGTCGCCGACTGGACGTGGGACGGCTGACAGCCGTCTTCCGTCTCAGACGCGCCGGCCGCCCCCCGACAGGGAGGCCGGGGCATGCGGTGCGCACGATTCCTGCGCGAGAGGCACGCCCGGACAGGCGTCAGTCTGTTGAGGACAGCGGGACGACCCACGCGACGACGGTGCCGCTCGGTCGGTTCGCGGAGACGCTGAAGCTGCCGCCCAACTCCTCCGCGCGCTTGCGCAGGTTGGCCAAGCCGCTGCGGCGGCCGGCCGCCGGGTCGATTCCGCGGCCGTCGTCGGCCACCCGCAGCTTCAGCTCGGTGTCGGTGACCTCCACGGTGACGTCGACGGTGCCGGCGTGCGCGTGCCGGGCGGCGTTCGACAGGGCCTCGCCGAGCACGGCCAGCAGTTGCTCGGCCTGGCCGGCGGACACGGCCGTGTCCAGCAGCCCGGTCATACGCAGCGCGGGGGCGAAGCCGAGCGCCTCGGCGGCCCGTTCGGTGGCCGCGACAAGCTGAGCGCGCAGCCCGCTGCCACGACGCGACTGATCGTGCTCGCGCAGGGCGTAGACGGTGGAGCGGATGATCTTGATGGTGTCGTCCAGGTCGTCCACGACCCGCTGGATCCGTTCGCTCACCTGCGGCCGGTCGGAGACCCGGCCCAGCGTGGACTGCAGGGACAGTGCGCCCGCGAACAACCGCTGGATGACCAGGTCGTGCAGGTCCCGGGCGATCCTGTCGCGGTCGTTGAGGACGACCATGCGCTCGGTGTCCCGTCGGTGCTCAGCCACGTCGAGTGCCAGGGCGGCCTGGTTGCCGAACCCGGTGACCATGTCGACGACGGCGTCCGTGAAGGGGGCGCCGCCGGGTAGGTTCGCGACCTGCAGCACTCCGCGGACGTGCTCCCGGGTGCCCAGCGGTACGAAGAACGCCGGCCCGAGCTCCACGACCGAGGCGCTGCCGCCCTCGGCGCGCGGGTCGGCGCTCACGGCCTCGCTGGTGATCGTCTCCCCGGACGTGTAGACCTTCGCGGCCAGTGCCGTGGCGGGCAGCAACAGCCCGCGCACCTCTTCGGCCGGCGCGCCGGAGGCGGCCTCGATGACCAACTCGCCCTTGTCGCCGACCGGCACCGCCAGGGTGACCAGGTCCGCGCCGGCCATCTCCCGCACGGTGGCGGTGAAGGACTCCAGGACGGTGGCGGGCTCCGCGCCGGACAGCAGGCTGCGGGTCAGCTCGTTGCTGGCCGCCAGCCACCGCTGACGGCGGTGGGCGTCGTCGTACAGCCGGGCGTTGTCGATCGCCACGCCTGCCGCCGCGGCGAGGGTGCGCAGCACCGCCTCGTCGTCGCCGTCGAACTGTGCGCCGCTCTTCTTGTTGGTCAGGTACAGGTTGCCGAAGACCTGGTCGCGCACGCGGACGGGGGCGCCGAGGAAACTGCTCATCGGCGGGTGCCCGGCCGGGAAGCCGGCGGACGCCGGGTGCTCCGCCAGGTTCGCCAGGCGCAGCGGCTCCGGGTGCCGGATGAGCAGCCCGAGGATGCCCTCGCCGCGCGGGTAGTGGCCGATCCGGGCGATGGCCTCCTCGTCCATGCCGACCGTGACGAACTGCTTGATCGTGCCTTCCTCGCCCAGCACGCCGAGCGCCCCGTACCGGGCGTCGACCAGGGTGACCGCCGATTCCACGATGCGGTGCAGCACCACCTCCAGGTCCAGGTCGGAGCCGACCGCCAGCACCGCGTCGAGCAGCGTGTGGACCCGGTCCCGGGCCGCCCGGACCTGCGCGACCTGCTGCTGCAGGTCGTCCAGCAGTGCGTCCAGCCGCAGCTGGGGAGACATCCCGGACGTCCCCACCTCACGCGGACCCCGCGCGCTTTCGTCCACCACAGTTCCCCTCACCGTCTCGCGGCATACTCCCCAAGAATGCCCGACGAGCCGAATCCGTTGGACCGCATCCGGCGGGTGGCGTGGGCGCGGCTCACGAACGGTCTGCCGTCGGCGGGCCGTCCCACGGACAGCCCGGTGACATCGGGCGTGACATGGGTGGGAGCTCCGATTCCGGCCCTCTCGGGCGCCGCCGTACAGGGGGAGTCGGGCAACATCCGGGAGGCGTCCGACCGGCGGGCGCATCTCGTCGGCTGCCCGCCCACGGACGGCGCTGGAGGGGCGGGGTGCGCCGGTCGTGGTCATCGCCCTTCGCCGGAGGGGTCTTGCCCGCCGGCCCGACTCGTGCCGAGCAGGGCTCGGTGGCCCTTGGAGAAGGGCCGTCCGGCCCGTCGCGCCGACGCCCGGCGGCGAGCGACGATGGATGCGGAGAGATGTGCCGCCACGGGCCTCGTACCCGGACTACCTGGGAAGGTGAGGCGGAAAATGATGTTCTGGTATGGCCACGGCATGAACGGCTGGGGCTGGTTCGTGATGTCGCTCGGCACGCTCCTGTTCTGGGCGCTGATCATCACAGTCGGTGTCCTGCTCTTCCGGGCCCTGGCCCGCCCCACCCCTCCCGGCGGAGGCCACGGCTCCTGGCAGAAGACGCCTCCGGGAAGCGGCCCCGAGCAGATCCTCGCCGAGCGGTACGCGCGTGGCGAGATCGACGACGAGGAGTACCACCGCCGTCTGGCCACCCTCCGCGGATCGCCTACGGACGCGACCAAGCGCTCGACCCCGTAGCCGATCCACCCGCCGTGGCCGGAACCCCCGTCCTTGCGGACGCGGTCCCGGGACCGGCCCGCTCGGCCACCGAGGGCGGGACACTCGTCGTCGAAAGTTCCGACGAAGGGCACCACCCGGCGCGACGGCGAGATCGCCGGGTTGCCCATCGCGATAGATTGGCGTGTGTTGGCGGTCGCGTCCGGCGCCCGCCGGTACGGCTGACAGGGGGTATGCCGGTGACCGGTGACGGTCGGTCCGGGGACGAGGGGTCCGACGCGCGTCTGGCGCAGCTGTGCGCGCGGCTGGCGCACGGCGCGGGACCACTGGCCACCGATCCGCAGCTCGCCGCCGTGTCCGGGCGAGTGCTCGACATGGTGCGCTGCGGCCGGGACGCGGCGGCTGAGCTGGACCTACTCGACGATCTGCTGCTGCGCGCCGGTTACGTCGGCGGGCTGGGAGCCTACCGCACCGACGGGGGCCCGGTGTTCTCCGTGCTGCCGGGAGCCTCCGCGGGCGGGCATCCGGTGCTGGAGGCCCTGGTGTGCCCCGCCGACCGGTGCCCGCGCGTGGAACTGCCCCGCGGCGAGCGGGAGGATCCTCCCGTGTGCGCGGTGTGGGGGCGGGCCCTGCGACGCGACCGGATCGCGTGATCACCGGCGTGCTCGGGTCGCTCGGCGGGAAACTCGCCGAGCGCTGGGCCGCGACACTGGCGCTGCCGGGTCTGCTGTACGTGGCGGTCGCCGTTCTCGCCTCCGCACTGGGACAGCGCCCCTGGTACCACCTCCCGGAGGCGCGCCGACGGCTCGCGGCGACGGCGGCGGGCATCGGCGGACACGGCCCCGCGGTGGTTACGCTGACGGTCTTCATGGTGCTGGCCTGCGCCGCGGGCGCGGCGGTCACGGCGCGCGGGCTCGGGGGCCTGGTGGAACGCCTGTGGCTGATGGAGGGCGACCCCGACGCGACCGGGCCGGTCGCCCGGCTCACCCGACACCGGCGGGCGAAGTACCGATCGGCGGCGCGAGCGGCCGACGACGCACATCTGGCGGCGGCGCGAGCCGCACGATCGGAAACGGACGGGCGGCGGACGCTGATCCGCCAGGCGGAACGTGCGTATGCCGCGCGCAACCGGATCTCTCTGCGCGAGCCGTGCCATCCGACCTGGATCGGCGACCGGCTGGCTGCCGCCGAAGCCCGCGTCCATGAGACGTACGACCTCGACCTCGTGTCGGCCTGGCCCCGCCTGTGGCTGGTCCTGCCGGACGGTGTCCGCTTGGACCTCCACCGGGCGCGGGTCGCCTTCTCCGCCGCGGCCCAGCTGATCGCGTGGGCTGCCGGTTACGCCGTACTGGCCGTGTGGTGGTGGCCCGCGTCGCTGCTCGCGGGTGCGGTCGGCGTGGCGGGATGGTGGCGCGGCAGGGCGGCCGCGGAGGTGCTCGCCCTGCTGGTCGAGTCCGTGGTGGACGTCCACGGAGCCGAACTGGCGCGGGCCCTGGGCTTCGAGTGCCCGCAGCGGCTGACCCGCGCGGTCGGCGAACAGGTCACGAAGTCGCTGCGGAAGGACACCTGAGGGGGAGCAACCATGACGGACGGTGACCAGACCGACTGGACTGGGCGGCGCGATCGCCTCGTCGCCCAGGTCCGTGAGCGGGTGCGGCGGTGCCAGGCCGACCGTGACCCGGCCGCGGTCCTGGATCCGGAGGCATCCGAGGAAGTGGACCGCCTGGTCTGGCTCCTGCACGGGCGTCAGGATCCGGAGGCCGCGTACTGGATCGGCATGCTGAGTTTCTGGCGCTTCGCCCATCTGCCGTTCGGCGTCGACGCCATGCGGGAGCTGCGCATCGCCGCCCTGCATCTGCTGCCGCTCACGGTGACCCACCCGGGCGTCGTGCCCGACGTCGTACGCGAACACGTCGAACAAGTCGGCGCGAGCGCGGCCGAGTGGAACGCCTTCGCCGTCGAACTGCTGGAGAAGTACTTCGAGACCGGCGATCCCGTCTACCTGGACTGCGCCATCGACAACCTGCTCTTCACCGCCGTCGAGCGGAGCGGGATGCCCGACGAGGAAGAGTACCGGCGCAATCTTCTGATGGCGCTCCACACCCGTTACCGGCTCTCGCCCGGTCCGGAAGACCTGCGTCTGCTGGTCGTGACGGGCCGCAAGGCGGTGGCCCTCACCCCCCGCGACGAACCGCTGCGCGCGACCGTACTGGCCATCACGGCCGACGCGCTGACGGACACCGCCGAACGGACCCATGACCTCGCCGTCCTCGACGAGGCCGTCGAACTCTTCGACGAGGCCGTCGCCACCGTCTCCGCCTCGGACCCCAACCGCTGGGCCGCGCTGTCGGGTCTGAGCAAAGCCTGCCACCTGCGGTACGAGATCAATGGAGAGGTTGCGGCCCTGCGGCGGGCGGTGGAGGCCGGGCGCGCCGCTGTAGAGGCCGCACCCGACGACGGCGCGCGCCGCTGTGCCGCGCTCGGCACGCTGAGCCTGGCCCTGTTCCACCTCGCCGAGAACACCGGACGCCAGGCAGACCTGGACGAGGCCGTCGCGGTGCTGCGCCGGGCGCTGCGCGAAGCACCCGGAAACTCCGCCGAGCGGATCGGGCTGCTCACCAACCTCGCGGCAGCGCTCAAGACCCAATTCGAGCGCCACGCCGACCCGGCGCTCCTCGAGGAGGTGATCACCCTGCGCCGGCAGGCGGTGGCGAGCGCGCCGCCCGGTCAGGAGATCCATGCGCTCGTGCGGACCAATCTCGCCGTCGACCTGCTGGCCCAGGACCACTACCGGGGCCCCGCACCGGAGCTGGTGGAGGAAGCCGTCGGCCTGGCCCGCGAGGCCGCCGGTCTCCTGGAGCGGGGAACCCCGGCCTGGGTGGCCACCCAGGGTGCCCTCGCGCACATCCTGCGCGCCTGGTTCCGCTACACCCGCCGGCCGGAAGTCCTCCAGGAGTCACTGGCGCTGCACCGGGAGGTCCTCGCCGCGCTCCCGCCGGACAGCCCCAAACGCACCAGCGCGTTGATGCAGTTCGGCTACGCGCTCGCGGCCCGCTACGAGAGCACGGGCGACTCGGGGGCGCTGATCGAGGCCATGAACGTCACCCGCGAGGCACTGGACCTCACCCCGCCCGGCCACGACGACCGGGCACACCGCATGACGATGCTCGCCGGGATCCTCGCGGACATCGCCCAGCGCGCCGACACGACGGAGCCACTCGTCGAGGCGGTCGGCCTGTACCGCCAGGCCGTCGACATCACCCCCGAACGGCACGCGGAACGGGCCAGCACACTCGAGAGCCTGGCGGGCGCGCTGCGCATGCTCTTCCAGCGCACGGGCGACGCCGCCGTCCTCGACGAGTCGATCGGCCTCTACCGGCAGGCCGTCGCCCTGGTCCGGGACACCGGTCACACTCATGACGCCTACCTGGGCAGTTACCGCAACAACCTGGCCGTGGCCCTGCGGCTGCGCTCGGAACTGACGGGGAACCCGGCGGACTTCGACGAGGCGGTGGCCCTCCTGCGGCAGGCGGCGGCCGAGGTACCGGAGGGCCGGCGGGCGCGGGCCTCACGGCTGAGCAACCTGGCGTTCGCGCTGCGCAGGAAGGCCGATGCCCACGGAGACGACGCGGCTCGGGAGGAAGCCCGGGAGGCGTACCGGGAGGCCGCGCTGACCGTTGCCTCGCCGCCCCTGGAGCGGGTCGAGGACGCCCGGCACTGGGGGGCGTTGCTGGCCGCCGACGGCCGGTGGGCCGAGGCCCACAACGCCTTCGCGCTCGCCGTGGGTCTGCTTCCGATGGTCGCCCCGCGTTCTCTGGCCCGGCAGGACCAGGAGTACGGGCTGTCCCGGCACATGGGCCTGGCCGCCGACGCGGCGGCGTGCGCTCTGACGACGGGCGATCCGCTGGGGGCGTTGCGCATCCTCGAACAGGGACGCGGGGTGCTGTTCGCCCAGACGATCGACGGCAGCGGCGATCTGGCGGCACTGCGCGAGCAGCACCCGGACCTCGCCGCGCAGTTCGCCCGGCTGACCGCGGAACTGCAGGACAGCGACGCCTCCGAGGACACCACCGCGCGTCCGGGCGGAGCGACCGCAGCCGCGTCGGCGTCCCGGGAGGCGACGGGTGCCTGGGAAGACCTGCTCGGCCGCATCCGCACGCTGCCCGGCTTCGGGAACTTCCTCGGCTCACCGGACGCCGGGGCGCTGCTCCAGGCCGCCACCGAGGGACCGATCGTGGTCGTCAACGTCAGCGCGTACCGCTCCGACGCGTTGCTCGTCACCCCGAACGGCGTCGATACGCTCCCCCTGCCCCGCCTCACCCCGCGGGCGGTCGACGAGCAGGTGAAACGGCTCGATCAGGCAGTAGCCGACGGGACCGCCCCGGGAACGGACGAGCGAGCCGCCCAGCGGACCGTCCACAACGTCCTGGGCTGGCTCTGGGAAACCGTCACCGAACCGGTGCTGGACCGGCTCGAAGACCTCGGGCTCCTCGACCCGGGAACGGGCGGCCCGGACGGCGGCGCGCCGCCCAGGGTCTGGTGGTCGCCGACCGGACAGCTCACGTTCCTCCCGCTGCACGCTGCCGGGCACCACGACGCCGCCGGCGACGACGGCGGCCGTCCCCGTACCGCCCTCGACCGGGTGGCGTCCTCCTACACGCCCACCATCCGTGCGCTGATCCATGCCCGCGGCCGGACCGGGGCCCCGCCTGCCGAGGACGGGCTTCTCGTCGTCGCCATGCCCCGTACGCCCGGTGCGCGCCCGTTGCCGGGTGCGCACCGCGAAGTCGAGTGCCTGCGCGCCCAGCGGCCGACCGTGCTCAGCGGAGCGGAGGCGACCTCGGCGGCCGTGCGGGCGGCGATGGCCCGGCACCGCAGCGTGCACTTCGCCTGCCACGCCGTCAGCGAAGCGGCCGACCCGTCGCTCAGCAGGCTGCTGCTCCACGACCACGCGGACAATCCGCTGACCGTTCAGGACATCTCCCGGATGGACCTGAGCGGCTCACGTCTGGCCTTCCTGTCGGCGTGCGACACCGCACGGAACGCCGTACGGCTGGCCGACGAGGCGATCCACATCACCAGCGCCTTCCAGCTGGCCGGCTTCCCGGAGGTGATCGGGACCCTGTGGCCGGTCAACGACGCCTTCGCGGCGCATCTCGCGGCCGGCTTCTACGGCTCGGCCGAACCGGCGGGCGACGGTGCGGCGTATCCCTCCCACGCGGCGCTCGCGCTGCACCGTTCGCTCCGCGCCGCCCGCGACGCCTACCGCGCCGCTCCGTCCCTGTGGGCGGCCTACATGCACACCGGTGCCTGAAAGCGTTCAGGAGGGCAGGGTCCAGCTCTGGTTGGCCGCTCCGGTGCACGACCAGAGCTGCAGGCGGGTGCCGTTGGCCGAACTGGGCCTCGCGTCGAGGCACTTGCCGGACTGCGGATCGACCGGGGAGCGGTTTGATCCGCTGGACCGGGGGCCTGGTGGCCGTGCCGTAAGCCCCGGAAGACCGCCGAGGCAGTGATGTGAGGCGAAGCCGTTGGGAACCGGACGCGCGAGGTACCTCGCCGGGAGCGGCGAAGCTTCCCTCGAACGCGTCATCCCGAGCGCCGTCTCCGCTGGTCGGAGGATGTCCCGTCCCGTCGTGTCGTCAACTGCGGGGCGCACCCTCGCCGGTGGCCGCGCCCACCGCGCACCCTCGTGGTGTCCGTTCGGTGGCACGGCCGTCGGCGGACGTGAACCGCCTCACTCAGGATCGGAGTACTGACATGCGGACGATCGGCACGCGCTTCGGCGTCCTCACCGGCATCGCCACCCTCACTCTCGGTGTGCTCGCCGGCCCGGTGGCCCACGCGGCGACCGTCGACACCACGGCGGCGGCGTGCAAGTCCGGCCACGGCGTGGGGGAACTGTGGTCGCCCAAGGGCCGGAACATCGGCGTGGAGAAGAACTGGAAGTGCGACGGGCACGGCGGCTACAACGGCAAGTTCCGCTGGTGGAAGAGCGACGACGGCGTGTGGGCCCAGATGCTCATCAAGTGGGAGTCCGGCCGGCGCGAGCAGAAGAAGATGAAGTTCGGGAAGCAGTACACATACAAGGGGGCCTACGGCGTCTACATGCGTGCCTGCGACTCCAGTGGCTGCGGCGGCTGGTGGTGAGCTGACCGGGCGGATCCACCAGCCGCCTGCTGCTCCTCAGGTCGGCCGGGCCGATGCGGCGGCGTGCCTCCGAGTGCGCACCGCATCGGCCGGCTGCTGCCGCTCAGGTCAGCCGGTCGAGAGCGGCCAGGATGTCGGCCGGTTCGGCGCGGGTGGTGTAGTCGGTGGTGACGTAGGCCCAGCGGATGACGCCGTCGCGGTCGATGACGTAGGTGGCGGGCAGCGGGAGGGTGCGCGGGTGGCCGTCGTTGACGCGCTGGAGGTCGAAGCCGAGCTTGTCGTAGACGGCGGCGAGGTCGTCGGGGAGGTCGAAGGCGAGGCCGTACTGCTTGGCGGTGTCGGAGCCGATGTCGCTGAGGACGTCGAACGCGAGGTCGTGCTTCTCCTTGAGGGTGAGGGACTCGTCGGGGATCTGCGGGGAGACGGCCACCAGGCGGGCGCCACGCGCGGTGATGGCCTCGTGATGCTGCTGGAGGGAGCGCAGGGCGATGTTGCAGTACGGGCACCAGGCACCGCGATAGAAGGTCAACACGACCGGGCCGTCGGTGAGCAGGTCGTCCAGGGCCAGGGTCTGCCCGGTCGCGGTGGGGAGGTTGAAGCGTGGGGCCTGCGCGCCGACGGTCAGGGCGCGGTCGGCCTGGCCGGAGTCGGCTAGTTCCTGGGCGGCCCGGCGCATGATGTCCCGGATTTCGGCCGGGATCTGCTGCTGACGTGCTTCGTAGAAGGTGCGCAGTTCCGCGTTCAGGGTGGTCATGACGCTCGGTCCTCCTGGCTGACGGCTGGAGCGGGGCAGAACCTGAAATGGTCGTTCCAAGATAAGGGCTCGCGTGGCCCCGCGCCAGCCGTGCGGAGGTGTCGAGGGTCAGAGACTGGTGGGGGCGTGACTGTGTCGATCGGCGCCGCCAAGGGTGGATCGTGGACGCATCCGGATGCCTTCGCGCAGGTGGACGGCCTGTCCCGCGCTGCACCCGGCAGCGCCTTTCCGGCGTGGTGAACGGGGAGTATCTTGGAATTCTCATTTCAGGATGGCGGGGTGAAGCATGCCGGACATCAAGCACTTCGACCCGGACGCCGCCCTGGAGACCGTGGTGCGGCTGTTCTGGCGGCAGGGCGTGGCCTCGACCGGGATCCAGGACGTGGTGACCGCGACCGGGCTGAACCGCTCCAGCCTGTATGCCACGTTCGGCGGCAAGCAGGAGCTCTACCTCGCCGCGCTGCGCCGCTACCTCGAGCAGCGGTCCCAGCCGATGTTCCGGCGCCTGGCCGAGGACGCGCGCGGTCTGCCGGCCGTCTCCGAGTTCTTCGCCGGCCTGATCGACGCGCGCTGCTCGGGCGAGTACGCCCAATGGGGCTGCATGGTCTCCAACGCCTACGCCGGGGCCGAGAACAGTGATCCGGACGTGCGAGCCCTCCTGGACCAGCACCACCAAGAGCTGCGCGAGGCGCTGTACGCGGCCCTTGTGACCGCCGAACGCCAGGGGCAGCTCATGCCCGGCGCCGATCCCGGCGGTTGCGCGGATGTGCTGGCGCTGCTCGCCTATGGCGTCAACCTGCGCTCGCGTGCCGGTGCCGACGCCGCGTCGTTGCGAAAGACGGTGACCGCCGCCCTGGACTCGATCGCCGGCAGGGCGGCGGCATAGCCGCGCGCGGACCGGTCTCCCAGCGGACGCCCAGGTCGCCTCGGGCCGAATCGGCTGCCGCGACGATGGCCCCTGCATCGTGCCGACCGTGACCCGCCCGCGCAGTTGCCCCCGTACGACATCGACGGCCTCCACCTGCCGCAGATCCGTCATCCGCTTCCGGTCAAGCAGCCCTTGACGTGGCTCCGTCTGGCGCGAAGGCGACGGTCTTCGACCTGCGCTGCATCGGATGCGGACGGCGGTGCGTCATGCGGGTGCGCCGGCTCGTGCCCCTCCAGGTGCTCGGTCACATGCGTCGGGTCGGCGGACCGTGACCGCGGGATTCCTCAGGCGCGCACCAGGGGTGTGTCGACCAGGTGCTCGGCCAGGAACCAGGCCTGCCGTTCGCCGGTCCGGATCACCTGGGAGACCAGCAGGTCGATGGTGCCGTCGTCACCGCACTCGGCGGTCCGGGCGGCGGCGTCGTGGGCCTCGATGAGGATGGTCTCGTGGGCTTCCAGCAGCCGGGACAGCATGGCCGGCACCTCCTCCACCCCGTCCGGGGGCCGCTGGATCGACGTGATCTCGGCGACGTGCCGGGGATCTCCCACCGCGACACCGCCCAGCGACTGGACGCGCTCGGCGATGGTGTCGATGATTTCGAGCTGTTCCCCGGCGTGCTTGTCCAGGACCAGGTGCAGTTGGTAGAAGGTCGCGCCGCGCATCAGCCAGTGGTGCTTCTTGTAGAGGCCGTAGAGGATCTGCGTGTCCGCGAGGACCTTGTTCAGGCGCTGGCAGGAGTACATCCGCGCCTCGTAGGACAGGGCGACCGGGAACTGCTTGACGGTCCCGAACTCCTGGATCACCTCGCCCTTCTGGTGCAGCCAGGGCTGACTGCCGTGGGCGGATGTGGGGTGGGTGGTCATGGTCCGCCTCCTGCGGTGCTGTTGTGCGTACCCCGGTGACGCTAGGTGCTCGGCCGGGAGGCGGCTTGACCGGCAGTGCATGTGGTGGAGTCCGCCAGTGCACTGAGCCCGCTGCTCGTGCCGGCCGTTCGCTCTCGGGCAAGCCTCCGTGCACTGGCGGACTCGGGTCGTCCTGCCGCCGCTCTAGCGTCAGCGGGACAGTCCATGCCCGCGGAGCCGGGGGAACGAGGAGAGGCATGAGTGCGAACGAGCAGGCGGATGTGGTGGTGGTCGGGCTGGGTCCGGGCGGCGAGTACGTCGCCGGCACGCTGGCCGAAGCGGGACTGGACGTGGTGGGCATCGAAGCAGAACTCGTCGGAGGCGAGTGTCCGTACTGGGCCTGTGTGCCCAGCAAGATGATGATCCGGGCCGGGAACCTGCTCGCCGAGGCGGGCCGTGTTTCCGCCCTTGCCGGTGAGGCGGTGGTGACGCCGGACTGGGCCAGGGTCGCCGGACGGATCCGCGACGAGGCCACGGATGACTGGAACGACCGGGTGGCCGCGGACCGCTTCGCGGCCAAGGGCGGGCGGCTCGTGCGAGGGGCAGGCCGCCTCGCCGGACCGCGCCGTGTGACGGTCGGCGACCGCACGTTCGAGGCCCGGCGCGCTGTCGTGCTGGCCACCGGTACCCGGCCCCGTATCCCTCCGGTGCCGGGTCTGGCAGGAACGCCCTACTGGACCAACCGGGACGCCATGACCGCCAAGGAACTGCCGGCGACCATGGTGGTGCTCGGCGGGGGCGCCATCGGCGTCGAACTCGCCCAGGTCTTCGCCCGCTTCAGGTGTGCGGTCACCGTGGTCGAGGGGCAGGAGCGGCTGCTGTCGCAGGAGGAGCCGGAAGCAGGGGAGTTGGCCGCGCAGGCGCTGCGCGCGGACGGTGTCACCGTTCGCACAGGCACCCGAGCGCGACAGGTCAGCCATGACGGCGTCGAGTTCACCGTCCGCCTCGAAGGCGATGAGCAGCCGCTGACTGCGGAACGGCTCCTGGTCGCCACCGGACGCCGCGCCGACCTGACCCCGCTGGCCATCGACACGGTGGGGCTCGATCCGTCAGCGGGAGCCGTGCCCACGGACGGGCGGATGCGGGCGGCGGAGGGGCTGTGGGCCGTCGGCGACGTCACCGGCCGGGGCGCCTTCACGCATGTGTCGCTGTACCAGGCGGAGATCGCCGTCCGAGACATCCTCGGGCAGCCCGGACCCGACGCCGACTACCGGGCGCTGTCCCGCGTCACGTTCACCGATCCGGAGATCGGGGCCGTAGGGCTCACGGAGCGCCAGGCGCGGGAACGGGGACTGCGCGTGCGCACCAGCGTGGTGACCGTCGCCTCCTCCACACGCGGCTGGATCCACGGGCCGGGCAACGAGGGGTTCATCAAGCTCGTCGAGGACGCCGACCGGGGCGTGCTGATCGGCGCGACCTCGGCGGGGCCGGCGGGCGGGGAGGTGCTGTACGGGCTGAACGTGGCCGTCCACGCCGAGGTACCCGTCGAGCGGCTCCAGCACATGATCTACACCTATCCCACCTTCCACCGGACCATCGAGGCGGCCCTGGGAGCCCTCCGCTGAACCGCACCCCGACTCTGCAGACAGACCCGGGCGCCAGGCGGTGGCGCACCATGGTGGGCCGCAACCCCGGCGAGCCGCACCGGTCCGCCACCTCGCTGGAACTCTTCTTCGACCTGTGTTTCGTCGTCGCGGTGGCGCAGGCGTCCACGAGCCTGCACGGGGCGCTGACGGCAGGGAACTTCGCGGGTGGTGCGCTGCGCTTCGCGCTGGTCTTCTTCACCATCTGGTGGGCGTGGATGAACTTCACCTGGTTCGCCTCCGCCTACGACCCGGACGATGTCCCGTACCGGCTGACGGTGCTGGTGCAGATCACGGGCTCGCTCGTCCTCGCCGCAGGAGTGCGCCGCGCGTTCGAGGACGGGGATCTGTACGTCATCACGCTCGGGTACGTCGTGCTGCGGACGGCGTTGGCCGCACTGTGGCTGCGCGCCGCGCTGTCCGATCCCGCCCGGCGAAGGACCACACTGCGCTTCGCCGCAGGAGTGACGATATGCCAGCTCGGCTGGGTGGGGCTGCTCTTCGTTCCCGTGCCGGTGCGGCTTCCGGGCATCGCGGTGATGATCGTGGCCGAGATGTGCGTTCCCGTGTGGGCGCAGGCCGCCGGGATGACGCCCTGGCATCCGCACCACATCGCCGAGCGCTACGAACTGTTCACCCTCATCGTCCTCGGCGAGTCCGTCGCGGCCGCCACCGTCGCCGTCCGCAGCGCCTTCGACCGGCACCACGGCACCGGTTCGCTGTCCGCGCTGGCGGCCGGCGGCCTGCTCATGGCCTACGCCATGTGGTGGCTGTACTTCGCCCGGCCTGCGCACACCCTGCTCGCCACGACGCACCAGGCCCACCGCAGGAGATTCCCCTGGGCCTACGGCCACTACCTGATCTTCGCCTCGGCGACCGCCGAGGGTGCCGGCCTGGCCGCGTATGCCGATCACGTCACGCGCCACACCCACACCTCGCCGACCGCAGCCGGCGCCGCGGTCACTGTTCCGGCGGCCGTCTTCCTGATCACGGTCTGGGTGGTGCACCTGCGGCCACACCAAAGGAGCCTGGCCGAGCGGATGCCGTTCCCCGTCGCAGCGGTCGGCGTCCTGGCGGCCGCCTGGTCCCCGGCGCCCGCGCTTCTCGCCGGTGTGCTGATGGCCGGCCTGGTAGCGGTGGTTACGGTGCCGCGTCGGTGACCGAAACCCCCACGAAGGGATCCCGTCCCGGGCCGAGGCGAATGGCCGCGCGGGCGAACTCCGTACGGCGTCCGTCCGTGCGGCCCTCTGGAGGCACGGGAGTGGGCGCCGCGGTACACGGACAGGCGGTGCGCTGTCGGAACGCATCGAGTGCACTGCGAGGACACACGGGCGCTTTGGTTCGAAATAGCCTGGCGGCGCAGCAGTCGAGGGGCACCGGCTCAGGGCCTGCGCATCGCGCGGAAAGCTCGTATGGAATGCGGATCGGTTCAGCTTGGGCGCAGTAATCGCGCATCCCTGGTTGCTTCCCACCCACGGCTGTCGACGCACATGGAAGTCGGTGCAGATGCATTCGACGCCGTTCAATCCGCAGGAGGTTGTCGCAAGGTGTCCACGATGCCGGTCGGAGGGCTGGTCGCCCGCGCCACCGACAACGCCGCGGACCTGGTCGTCCGCAACGCGAAGATCCACACCGCGGACCCGGTCCGCCCGCACGCCGAGGCGATCGCCATCCGCGACGGTGTCATCACGGTCGTCGGCGACGACAACGACATCGCACCCCATGTCGGCCCGGCCACGAAGGTGGTCGACGCCCTCGGCCGCCGGATGGTCCCCGGCCTCAACGACGCGCATCTGCATGTCATCCGGGGCGGGCTCAACTACGTACTGGAGCTGCGCTGGGACGGTGTCCCCACCCTGCGCCAGGCCCTTGCCATGCTCCGCGAGCAGGCCGCCCGCACCCCCAAGGGCCAGTGGGTACGGGTGGTGGGCGGATGGTCGGCCGAGCAGTTCGCCGAGCGGCGGTTGCCGACCGTCGCCGAACTCAACGCCGCCGCGCCCGATACCCCGGTGTTCGTCCTGCACCTGTACCAGTCGGCGGTGCTCAACCGGGCGGCACTCAAGGCCGCAGGACTCACCCGGGACACCCCCGACCCCAGAGCCGGGCAGATCGTGCGGGGGCGGGACGGTGAGCCCACGGGCATGCTGCTGGCCGCCCCCAGCGCCCTGATCCTCTACTCGACCCTGGCCAAGGCCCCGGTGCTTCAGGGGGAGGACAAGAAGACCTCTACGCGTCACTTCCTGCGGGAACTGAACAGGTTCGGTCTCACGTCGGCGATCGACGCAGCCGGAGGCTTCCAGAACTTTCCCGACAACTACAGCACGGTCGTCGAACTGGCGAAGGCCGGTCAGCTTTCGCTGCGCATCGCCTACCATCTCTTCCCGCAGACCGCCGGTCAGGAGATCGACGACCTCACCCGCTGGATAGAGATGGCCCGCCCTGAGGACGGGGACGAATGGCTGCGCCTCAACGGCGCCGGCGAGAACCTCACCTGGGCGGCCGCGGATTTCGAGAACTTCGCGCAGCCGCGCCCGGAACTGGCCGACTATGAGGCCGAGTTCGAGAAGGCCGTACGCCTGCTCATGGAGCACGGCTGGGGTTTTCGGCTGCACGCCACCTATGACGAGACCATCCGCCGGAACCTGGCGGTCTTCGAGAAGCTCGCCGCGGAAGGGCTCTTCCCGGCCGGCAACCGGTGGCTGTTCGACCATGCGGAGACCGTCTCCGCGGACAGCCTCGACCGCATCGCCGCCCTCGGCGGCGCCATGTCCGTGCAGAACCGGCTCTCCTTCCAGGGCGAGGCGTTCGTACGCCGCTACGGTCCTGGCGCCGCCGCGGACGCCCCTCCGATCCGCGCCATGCTGGAGCGTGGCCTGACGGTCGGTGCCGGCACTGACGCGACCCGGGTCTCCACCTACAACCCGTGGGTCGCCCTGAACTGGCTCATCACCGGCCGCACCGTGGGTGACCTCGTCATCCGCCCGCCGCACAACCGGGTCGACCGGCGCACGGCGCTGGCGATGTTCACCGAGGCGGGGGCCGCACTCACCGGCGAGGAGGGCGTCAAGGGGGTCCTGCGTCCGGGCTTCCTCGGTGACCTGGCCGTCCTGTCCGAGGACTACTTCACCGTGCCCGAGCCGGACATCGCGCACATCGAGTCCCTGCTGACGGTCGTCGGCGGCCGGATCGTCTACGCCGCCGCCGAGTACGAAGGCCTGGACGAGGAACTGCCGCCCATCATCCCCGAGTGGAGCCCGGTGGCGCACTTCGGCGGCTACCAGGCCACGCCCGGCACCGGCCTGACGGGCGCCCGTCAGGCCGAGTTGCTCGGCCAGGCCGTCGCCGAGTCGGAGCAGCACCGTCAGTGGCGCGTCCGCCGCGGCCTGGCCTCGGAGACAGCGGGCACGTTCTTCGATCCCTGCTTCTCCCTCTGATCTCCCGGGGGAGGGGCCCGGTCACGAGCCGTCCCTCCCGGGACACCAACCCCTACTCGCGCCGCCCACCGCGCGGTTGCTCTCAACGGCGGACACCCGTCCGCGATCGAACACAGGGAAAGGCCACTGTCATGGTCAACATCTCCGAGGTCACCGCGGCCCCCAGCCCCGACCTGCTCACCCCGGACAACTGCGCGGTGCTGTTCATCGACCACCAGCCGCAGATGTTCTTCGGCACCGGCAGCGGTGACCGCACCGCGATCATCAACTCGACCGTCGGCCTGGCGAAGGCCGCCAAGGCGTTCGACGTGCCGGTCCTGCTGTCCACCGTGGCCGCCGAGTCCTTCTCCGGCCCGATCATGCCGCAGCTGCCCGGCGTCTTCCCCGACCAGAAGATCATCGACCGGACCACGATGAACGTCTGGGAGGACGTCAACTTCGTCGAGGCCGTCAAGGCGACCGGCCGCAAGAAGCTCGTCTTCGCCGGTCTGTGGACCGAGGTGTGCATCGTCCTGCCCGTCCTGTCCGCGCTCGCCCAGGGCTACGAGGTCTACGTGGTCACCGACGCGTCTGGTGGCGTCACCCCGCAGGCCCACGAACACGCCATCCAGCGCATGGTCCAGGGCGGCGCGGTCCCGGTCACCTGGGTCCAGGTGCTGCTGGAGCTCCAGCGCGACTGGGCCCGCAGTGAGACCTACATGTCGGTCATGGACGTGGTGAAGGAGCACGCCGGCACCTACGGACTCGGCGTGGTCTACGCACAGGCCGTCATCGGAGCCCACGCCGCCGGCTGATCCCCGCTCCCTCGCGGCGCAGTCAAGGACAGCCCGTCAGGAACAGAACGTCAGGAACAGGCAGGAGAACATGAACACTGGACTGCTGGTCCTCCGGCTGGTGGCGGGACTTCTCATCACCGGCCACGGGGTTCAGAAGGTGAGCTTCCGGCTCGGAGGCCACGGCTTGGCGGGCGGGACCGAGGAGTTCCGTCACGACGGGTTCCGCGGTGGTCGGCTGACCGCGATCGTCGCGGGAGCCAGTCAGATCGGTGCCGGCCTGTTCCTGACCGCCGGACTGCTCACGCCCCTGGCCGCGATGGCGGCCATGGGCGTGATGACGGTCGCGGGCACCGTCAAACGGCCCAAGGGCCTGTGGGTGCAGAACGACGGCTACGAATACCCGATGGTCCTCGTCGTCGTCTCCGCGGCGCTGGCCCTCACCGGACCCGGCCGGTGGTCACTGGACCAGGCGCTGGGCGTCACGCCCTGGCCGCTGTGGGTCGTCCTCCCCGCGATCGTGGCCGGCCCGGTGAGCGGGCTGCTCACCCGCCTCGTACTGCACCGCCCGCCCGCCGTAACGGAAAGGAAGCGGTATGCGCAGGCTGCTGAATGACGCGGTACGCACGCTCGCACCTCGCGGCGAGGACCGCCACGGACCGCTGCCTCCCCTGATGCTGACGCTGACGGTGGTCACCGGTCTGGTCGACGCGGTGAGCTATCTCGCGCTCGGGCACGTCTTCGTCGCCAACATGACGGGCAACGTGGTGTTCCTGGGGTTCGCTCTGGCGGGCGCCGCGAACCTGTCGGCGCTCGCCTCGGTGGTCGCACTGGCGGCGTTCCTCATCGGCGCGCTCGCCGGGGGCAGGCTCGCCACCCGGTTCGCCACGCACCGCGGAAACCTGCTGAAGACGGCCACCGCGGTGCAGACGGTCCTGGTCGCCGCCACCGTGGCTGCCGCCGCGGTCACCGACGGCCGGATCACCACCGGGGTCCAGTACACGCTGATCGTGCTCCTCGGGCTCGGCATGGGCCTGCAGAACGCGGCGGCCCGGCGCCTTGGAGTCCCGGATCTGACCACGACCGTACTGACCTTGACCCTGACGGGGCTGGCCGCGGACTCCACTCCGGCCGGCGGCACGGCGCCGCGGTCCGGCCGCCGGATTCTGTCCGTGCTGGCGATGTTCCTCGGCGCCTTCGTCGGAGCCCGGCTGGTCCTGCACGGCCACCTCGTGCTGACCCTGAGCCTGGCCGTGCTGCTCGTAGCGGTCGCCTCGGTGACCACTCACCGCCTCTCGTCCCGCGACCCGGCCTGGACGAGGCCACCGTCCTGAGAGCAGGGACCGCCTGCCCCGCGGGATGCCGACCGGATACGTCTGAGCCCCCTGGTCACAGGGGGCTCAGACGTGTCCGTGTTTCCGCTTGCCGCGGTGGCTGTGGGGCCTTAGCCGGTGTGCGGGCAGCTCGTGGTGGCGCCCGGTGCCGGGCTTGCTGCGCCGACCTTCGCCGCCGCATGCCGCCGAAGATCGAGCACCGTAGGCGCGACTCATGTGAGGATGCTGGGCATGTCTGGTCGCGCGCTGAGTTTCGGAGTGGTGGCGGAAGCATACGAACGGTTCCGGCCCGGGTATCCCGTGGAGCTGTTCGACATGGTGACGGCATACGCGGGCCGTCCGGTTCGGACCGCCCTCGAGATCGGCGCCGGCACAGGCAAGGCAACCCGCCTGTTCGCTCAGCGGGGCGTCATGGTGACCGCTACCGAGCCTGACGGCTCCATGCTCGCCGAGCTGCGCAAGCATGTGCCGACGAACGTCAGGACGGTGCAAGCCGCGTTCGAGGACTTGCGACCGGGCGAACGGTACGGGCTGGTCTATGCGGCAGCAGCGCTGCATTGGACGAACCCGGAGGGTCGGTGGTCGCGCATGGCCGCGCTGCTGGAACCGGGTGGCGTATTCGCCTCATGGGGCGGGCCATTTCAACTGGCCGACCCGGCTGTCGCGGAAGCCGTCCGCGCGGCGCGAGCACCATTCTTGGAGAGTGACGAGATTCCGTCGCCTGACGGGACGCCTCCGGATCATGAGATGCAGTGGCCGGGTACGGAGCTGCAACGGTCCGAGTGGTTCACCGGCGTTCAGCAGTCCGTGATCGAACGGCGCCTGACGATGAGCGCTCGCGACTACGTCGGTCATCTCTCCACCATCTCGGCTTATCTCGTCTTGCCGGCGGCGGAGCGAGAGCAGGCATTCGGCCAGATCATGCAGGTACTGCCGGACAGAGTCGAGATGGCCGCCGACATCACCGTCCATCTCGCCCGCCGACGCCACGAGGATTGATCACGACACCTCGCCATGCCAGCCCGCCGTGTTCTCCGCGAGCAGGGCCGCGACGACCGTTGCGGCGGCGTCGACTTCGTCCTGTCCCTCGTCTTCGGCATCGACGAGAAGACGGCCATCCGCTAGGCGAAGTCGGCACGCGTGCTTCCGGGTGAGGTTGCAGAGCAGTCATCGCGGTGAAACCCGCTCGCCCTGGTCACCTCCTTGAAGAGACCCTATGGGCATGGAGTTCCTCTGCTACCACCGCGACCGACCCGGCTCCCTGCCGCTGCGCGACGAGCTGCTGGAAGATCATTGGTCCTACATGGACCGGTACGCGAAAGAGATAATCGCCCGGGGCCCGACCCTCGCCGACGACGGCGACACACCCACCGGAAGCGTGCACATCGTCGACCTGCCCGATCCCGCCGCTGCCCGCGCCTTCGCCTTCGACGAGCCGAACTACCAGGCCGGCGCCTACCGGGACGTGCTGCTGCGACGGTGGCGCAACACGCTGGGGCGCACCATGTGGGACTTCCCCGGCGGCCGGACCGGCGGCAACCGGTATCTGGTGCTCGGCCTCGGCACAGGGCAGGCCGCCGACCTCGCGGTGCCGTCCGACCGCGACGAGCTGATCGCCTACGGGCCGCTGCTGTCCGACGACGGCACCACCTGGCTGGGCACGGCGGCGTTGCTCCGGGCGCCGAACCCGGAGGCGGCACGCGCCATCCTGACCCCGGACCGGTACGCCGACATCGAGGTGCACAACTGGCAGTTCGGCGGGCGGCCCTCATAACGGTAGGACGTCCAGGCCGACGTCACCGCGGAAATCCGTCGGACCGAGGTCAGGGACGGCGCCGTCGAGGTAACTGTGTGGGACAGCGAGCCGCGCCTGCCGATCGCCCGAGCCGCCGACCCTGACCGGGTGGGTCAGCACGGGCTGGAGATCGTCATGGCGGTCTGCCGGAGCTTTGAGGTGCATCGCGCGCCGGTGGCGTGCGTCGCCGTGACGGTCGGGTTCGTCGCCTGGCGCCGCGCCCGCGCCTCGGCCGGTGACCTGGCCGATCTGGTCGAGGCGACGGTGGACCTGCACGCGGTGAAACTGGCCGGCGACCTGGGGTTCCCGTCGGTCGGCCAGATGCATCCCTTGCTCGGGCAGCAGATCACCGAACTGCTGCGCAAGGGCGCCTGATCTCGCACCCTGACTGTGGGCCGCGAGCTCGGCCGGCACCTTAAATACGTGGACAGCTCCCGGCAGCCCCCGGCAAAGTGGCCGCCGTGACGAGCAGTGAGCTATGGACGCGTGAGACCGCCGACCGCTACGACGCCGAGGCGAGCGAGATGTCCTCGTCCGCTGTTCTCGGACCGACTGTGGCCTTCCTCGCTGAACTCGCCGGAGACGGCCGGGCACTGGAGTTCGCCGTCGGAACCGGACGAGTGGGCGTCCCGCTGCGGGAAAGCGGCGTACCCGTTGTGGGCATCGAACTGTCCGAGCACATGGCAGCGGTCCTGCGGCGCAAGATCGACGAGGACATGCTCCCGGTCGTCATCGGAGACATGGCAACG
Organism: Streptomyces sp. NPDC028331; assembly: GCF_055565775.1. Classification (NCBI taxonomy): domain Bacteria; kingdom Bacillati; phylum Actinomycetota; class Actinomycetes; order Kitasatosporales; family Streptomycetaceae; genus Streptomyces; species Streptomyces sp. NPDC028331. The sequence goes on from NZ_JBVHTR010000033.1 coordinate 43,728, forward strand.
ACCGTCGTCCCCGGCGAGTTCACCCTGGTTTATCTCGTCTACAACACGATCACGAACCTGCTCACGCAGGACGAGCAGGTCGAGTGCTTCCGCAACGCCGCACGTCATCTGACGCCTGGCGGCCGATTCGTCATCGAGCTGGGCGTGCCGCCACTGCGGTTCCTGCCGCCCGGTCAGGTCGCGGTGCCGTTCGACGTCTCCGAGCGGCATCTCGGCTTCGACACCTTCGACCTCGTCGAGCAGATTCTCGTCTCACACCATCTCACCCGCGACGGCGAAGACGGCCGCTACCGCCGCAGCGACTCCCGGCACCGGTACGCGTGGCCGGCGGAGCTCGACCTGATGGCACGGATCGCGGGGCTCGAGCTGGAACGGCGGGTCGCGGACTGGGACGGGACGCCGTTCACCCAGGACTCCGTGAAGCACATCTCCGTGTGGCGCAAGCCAGGGCGCAGATGATGGGATCGCACACCCAACCAACCCCAGCTGCGCACATGGCGCACCGATTCCTAACGGCTCGCCAGCACCAGTGCTCGGACCGCAGCGCCGGCCATCACAGGTTGACGACTACAGGCCGGTCTCTGCCCGAGCTCAGCGGACAGGGCGGCACTCACAGCTTCTGCTCAAGCTGCTGCGTCATCGGCACCAGCCCGGATGCCTCGTAGAACGACCGGGCTGGTGTGTTGAAGCACCACACGTTTGTGATCAGTCGTCGGCAGCGGCTTCACGGCCGATCTCGCGCACTGCCTCAAGGAGTGCGGTCCCGACCCCACCACGTGAGGCGTCGGGATCCACGGCCAACTGCTGCAGCACCACGACCGAATGCCTTTTGACCTGTGGACTTCCCTCGCGCTCCAGCACCCTGGCCGTGGCATACCCCGCGAGTGAACTCTCCTACGAGCCGTGGCGAGCTGTTGGTGCCGGTACTCTCGCGCTTGGCAGTCAGGAGGGCTGGACCTGGTCGAAGTGGGCGAGGGCTTCGGCGGGGTCCGGGCTCACGAGGCGTTCCAGACCGGCCGTCGTGATCTTCGCCCACTTGCCGGCCCGTGCCCACATCTGTTCTTCGAAGGCCCGGACGGCTTCGTCCGGATCTCCGGAGCCGATGGCGATGGACTCGGCGAGTTCGGCGCCTTCCAGCATCGCGAGGTTCGCGCCCGCTCCCAATGGGGGCATCAGATGGGCGGCGTCGCCCAGTAGCGTCACCCCGGGGACGTGGGGCCAGGTGTGGGACACGGGCAGGGTGTAGAAGGGGCGGGGGACGAAGGCGGTGCCGTGCCGGAGGAGGTCGAGGACGGGAGCGGCCCAGCCGTCGAACAGAGCCAGCAGGCTCGATCGCACGGCCCCCAGGTCGGTCAGATCCAGGTTCGTATGCCAGTCCAGCGGCGCGCGGAACTTGGCGAACACCTTGACGTGGCCGCCGCTGTTGCGCTGGGCGACGAGGGAGCGGTTCACGCCGTACACGGCCAAGGAGCCGTCGCCGATCAACCGGGCGAGGTCAGGGTGGCGGGTGTCGACGTCGTCGAGGGAGGTCTCGACCGAGGTGACACCGGTGTAGCGCGGCGTCACCGACGACACTGCCGGCCGGACCCGGGACCAGGCGCCGTCCGCGCCGATCACGAGGTCGAACGTCTCGTGTCTCCCGTCCGCGAAATGGACCAGTACGCCATCCCGGGTCCCCGGCACCACCTGTGTCACGCTCCGGCCCCACTGGACGTCGAGAGGGCCCAGCAGCAGGTCACGAAGCTGCCCGCGGTCGATCTCGGGGTTGGCCCGGTCATCGGGACGGGGGCGCCAGTCGCGCAGGACGGTCCCGTCCGCGTCCAGGATGCGCATGGCCTGCCCCTCGGGACGAGACAGCGCCTGGAACTCCGCCAGCAGCCCCGCCTTGTCCAGCGCGCGCTGGCCCAGCCCTTCGTGAAGGTCCAACGTGCCGCCCGGGGGGCGGGCGTCGGGGGCGGGATCGCGTTCGAGGACGGCGACGGGGTAGCCATGGCGGTGCAGGACACGGGCGAAGGTAAGGCCGGCCGGACCGCCGCCGACCACTGCGATGCGTTGTCTCATGTTGATACACTGTATTGATTCATGACGCTGTATCGCAACGGTACAGTGTGACCATGACTGTGTGGGACCGGCCGGAGCCGCCGGCTCGCCCCGTGCCGCTCGACCGGGAGCGGATCGTCGCCGCCGCCATCGCGCTGGCCGACGAGGGCGGGCTGGAGGCGGTGTCGTTGCGCAAGGTCGCCGCCCGGCTGAACGCCGGCCCGATGCGGCTGTACGGATACATCTCCACCAAGGAGGAGTTGTTCGACCTCATGGTGGACGAGGTCCAGGCCGAGATCCTCCCCGAGGAGCAGCCCGGTGACTGGCGGGAGGCGCTGCGTGTCCTCGCCCACCGCACCAGGCAGGCCGCTCTCCGCCATGAATGGCTGGCCGACCTGCTCGGCGGCCGCCCGACTCTGGGCCCGAACGGCCTCGCCGTGACCGAGGCCACGCTGGCCGCCCTCGACGGCCTCGCCGACGTCGACACCGTCATGCGCGCTGTGGAGACTGTCAGCGCCTACTTCACCGGCGCGATCAGGCGCGAGATCGCGAACCTGCGGGCCGAGCGCGCCACCGGCCTGTCCAAGCGCGACTGGCAGCGCGCCCACGGCCCGCATGTCACGAGGATGTTGGCCACGGGCCGCTTCCCGGCTCTGGCCAAGGCGGTGTACGACGGCACGGACGTCGACGCCGAGGCATCCTTCGCCACCGGCCTGGACTGGGTCCTCGACGCCGTGGCCGCCAAACTCACCCGGCCGCCGACGTGACGCTTTGCTCTTGCCCGTGCGCCAGTCGCGGGCATGGTGCCGGTGGCCGTTCTCGAACTGCGTGCCCGCGATCGAGGGGGACCACCTGCTTGACCGGGCCCGCGCAGGAGGCAAAAGCAATACCGCATGCCCGGCTTCAGGGACTTGGTAATGTCACGATCATCTGGTCGAGCGCTGCTGACCACAGTGCAAGCCTGGTGACGATGACAGGGGGAACGAAGAGATGTCGGGTACCGCGCCCGGAGAAGTTCTGGCCGGCCGTGTCCGTGAGTGGCACAGCGAGGAGGGCTGGGGAGTCCTCGTAACTGATGCCCTCTCGGCTCCGGTGTGGGCACACTTCTCAGCCATCGAAGCCGATGGCTACCGTGAGCTGACGGCTGGCCAGCACATCACCTTTACGGCCGAAGAGGCTCAACAGGACGAGTATTCCCGGCGCGCGGTGCACATCTGGCCGGACGGTATATCACGCCACCGGCCGCAAAGGGAAGACGGTCCGGGCTACAACTCCCACCTGAACATCACCTTTGATTCCTGATCGCAGTAGATGCTTGGCCAACTCCTCAGTGAGCGCGTGCAGTTCAGCGGAACCCCACAGCGAGGGCTGCCGTACCGGGCCGTTGACCGGCGCGCCGTCCAGCCGATAGTCCAGGACGTTCCGGACCAGCTGTTCGGTGGGCCCGGTGATCAGCGAGAAGTCGACGCGGGGACAGCCATCGGCGAAGGCCGCCAGCACGGTGGGAAGCCGCAGGCCCGCCGTGGTCTCCATGGACCCGATCCGCGCGTGCGCGCGACAGCCAGGAAGATCCGCAGGTCGGAGAGTTCCACGTCGACCTCCACATGGGCCCGTTGGCCGGAGCATGCCTGCGGCCGGTGACCAGGCGAACGGTGTCAGCGGCCGGGAACGGGCAGGGCGCCTTCGACGTACTGGGCACGCCCGAAGCCGAACGACCAGTCCTGCGGACCGTTCTCGACGATGCCGATGAAGACGTCCTCACCGCTGATTCCCAGGGGTTCCAGACGCTCGGCCACCGTCCGATAGACGCGTTGCTTGACCTCCGTGCTGCGCCCCGACTGGGTGAAGATCTGGATCATCACCAACCGGTCGCCTCGCTCGAAGCCGAGGCCGGCGTCGAGGGCGATGACGTGATCCGCGTCGTGCTCGGTGACGACCTGGAACCTGTCCCGCTCGGGGATGCCCAGCACGTCCACGAGCGCCCGGTGCGTCGCATCGGCGATCGCCCGCACCTCCTCGGGACGACGTCCGCGAATGAGATCGATCCGTACGAATGGCATGTGTGTTGTTCCTTACGCGTCCGGTTGCCGATGTTTGTGTCGGTGAGGGCGGATCAGCGGGTCAGCTGCACCCACGTTCCGTGGGGCACGGCCCGCAGCACGGAGGACAGGCCGGCCTCGTGGAAGGCGAGCTCGATCTCCGGCAGTCCCTCGGAGAAGTGGGCCCAGGCGTCGTAGTGGGCCGGGACGACGGTGCCCGCGCCCAGGACGGCTGCTGCGGCAGCGGCGGCGCGGCTGTCCAGGGAGAGGGGACGGCCGTCGAACTTCGCCGGGACGCGTGCCGCTCCCGCGTGCAGGACGGCCGCGTCGATGTCCGGCACCCGGCGGGAGATCTCCGCGACCGTGCGGATCGAGGCGTTGTCGCCGCTCACGTACACGGTGGGAAGCCCTTGCCCGGACAGCACGAAACCGGTGACCTCACAGTTGACGTTCCCGTCGGCGTCGCGCTCGCCGTCCTCGGGGCCGTGGACAGCGGGGACCGCCAGCACGGTCAGGTCGCCGCCGCCGTCCGCGCGGGGCACCAAGTGACTGGTCCACGGTGCCAGGCCGACGGCCGGAGATCCGAGCCGTCCGGCGGCCAGCGGGCCGGTGAGCACCAACGGGGCGGCCTTCGCGAACGCGCGGCCACGCTCGTCGAGGTTGTCCGGATGCGTGTCGTGGCTGACCAGAACGAGGTCGACCCGCCCCACACCGTTCTCGTCGACGGCAGGATCGGCCGTCTTGGTGAGGTACCCGTGGGGGCCGGCGTCGTCGAAGGTCGGATCACTGACGATGCGCAGTCCGCCGAGGTCGATCACAGCCGTCGGGCCACCCAGGACGGTGATCGCGGATTCCTGCCGGGACAAACCTGTGCTCGGTGCTTCGCTCATGCCCTCGACGCTAATGACCCCCGGCTCTTGGCAGAAATGCCTGTGGTGACCGACCTATGCTCGGCAGGCATGGATTCCGCTCGCCGGGGCCGCTGCGATCACTCCGGTACGGCGGCCGGTACGGCGGCGTCCACGAACCGGCGGATCAGCGTCCGCTGAGCGTCGGGGAAGTGGACGAGGCTGACCGGGCTCGGCGGTGCGCTGGTGAGAGGAACGAAGCGCACGGCGGGATGCTGTGTACGGCGCAGAGCGACCTCGGGGACGATGCCGATGCCGCGGTTGGCGGCCACCGTCTCCAGCCATTCGTCGTAGTTGGCCGTTTCGATGATCTGGGTCGGGCGCTCGTCCACCGGCCACGACCAGGGGCCGGTCGTCCCGCTGACCGTGTTGACGACCAGGGTCCAGTGCTGGACGTCCGCCCAGTCCAAATGGTCGAAACGGGTCAGATCGGAGTGCTCGGAGCATACTGCGATGCGCTCCTCGTCGAACAGGTGCACCGTGTGCGCTCCTCGTGGCGCGTCGAAGTCGCCACGTATCACTGCGATGTCGAGCGTGCGCTGGCGCAGCGCCTGGAGGGGATCGTCCGTCCGGGTCAGGGCGACCGTCGCCCCGGTGCTCTCCTCGAAGCGGCTGACGGTCTGCTGGGCCCAGGGGTCGGGCAGCAGCCAACTGAAGCCGAGCCGCAGGGTGACACGGTGGCTCACGACGGCGAGCGCCTGGTCGAGTGTCGCGAGAACCCGCTCGACGTGTACGAGGAACTCCGCGCCGGTGTCGGTGAGTTCGACATGCCGTGAGGACCGGTCGAGCAGGCGGACGCTCAGCTTGCCCTCCAGTTGCGCGATCGTACGGCTCAGCGCCGGCTGCGTGATCAGCAGTTCCTCGGCAGCACGGGAGAACGAGCGATGGCGGGCCACGGACGCGAAAGCCCGCAGGTGCCGCAGTTCGACATCCATACCCCTGGCGCCCCTTCCCGGCATCCATGCCTGCGATGCATAGCGGCAGCTTAACCGGCATTTCACAGCCCCACACGTGCTGCCTAGCGTGAAAGACGGCCACAGACAGCCACCAGGAAGGTGCCCAGGACCGTGCAGTCATCAGCCCCGCCACGCCCCCGAACGCGATCCCCTTGGACGATCGTCACCCAGGCGGCGGCAGCCCTCGCCGCGGGACAGGGGATCGGCAGGTTCGTCTACACCCCCATCCTTCCCCTCATGCACACCCAGGCCGGACTCTCCTCGGCACAAGGAGCCAACCTGGCGACGGCGAACTTCATCGGCTACCTCGCAGGCGCCCTGGCCGGCATCGCCGTACCCGCCGTCGTACGGTCGCCCGTGGCTCTGCGCTGCTCCTTCGTCGTGCTGGTGGCGACGCTGGCGCTCATGCCGGTCACCCACGACGGCACCGCCTGGTTCCTGCTGCGCCTCCTGGCCGGCGCCACCAGCGCTCTGATCTTCGTCATCGCCGTCAGCGCCATGCTCTCCGGCCTCCGGGAGCACGCCCACCACCTGGTCGGCTGGGCCTTCGGCGGAGTCGGGGCCGGAATAGCCCTGTCCGGCCTGCTGGTCGTCGCCGTGCAGGCCACGTCCACCTGGCGGGCGGCCTGGTGGACCTGCGCCGCCCTGGCCGCCCTGCTCGCCGCGGTCGCCTGGCCCCTGGCCCCACAGCCTGAACCCGGAGGTTCCGAGGCTGCCGCGAAGACCGAACTGCCCCGCACCCACCGCTGGTTCCTCGCGCTGCTCGCCAGCTACACCTTCGAAGGCATCGGCTACATCATCGCCGGCACCTTCCTGGTCGCCGCGATCCAGCAAGGCGTCACGGGCTGGCTCGGCTCCGGAGCCTGGATCGTGGTCGGCCTCGCCGCCCTGCCCTCCTGCGTCCTGTGGACCCGGCTGGCCCGCCGCTGGTCCCGGCCGACCCTGCTGCTCACCTCCCTGACCATCCAGGCCGTCGGCATCGCCCTGCCGGCGCTGCTGGACGGTGCCACGCCCGCGCTCGTATCCGCCGTCCTGTTCGGCGCCACCTTCATGGGCGTCAGCACGATCGCCCTGTCCATCGGCGCCCACCTCCAAGTACCCCGCGCCGTGGCGCTGTTGACGGCCGGATACAGCGCCGGCCAGATCCTCGGCCCGCTCCTGGCCGCCCCGCTGCTGAGCCACGGCTACCACCAGGCGCTCCTGCTGGGCAGCGCGTTGGTCGTCGCCGCCGCGGTCGCGGCCGCCGCCGTCTGCGTCCGCTTCCCGCACCACCTCGGCCCCGTGACCTCGGCGGCCTGACGCCCAACACCTTTCAGAAGGAGTTGCCGTGAGCACACTGCTGTCCGACCTCGGAGCAGACCTTCCCCTCATCGCGGCGCCGATGGCCCGGGGGCCGAGCACGCCCGAACTGGTCACCGCCGCAGCCCGTGCGGGCGGCCTGGGCTTCCTGGCCGGCGGGTACAAGACCGCGCAGGCACTGGCCGGGCACCTGGCTGCCCACACCTGGAAGCGCCCGCGCCCCGCGGCTGCGGGAGGCGACGCTCCCCGGCCAGTGTCAGGTCACTCTTTCGCTGCCCGAGGGCCAGATCACCGTGCAGGGGGTGTTCGCCATTACCAGTGTCGGCCCCGGTGACATCACCCTGGCCATTACCGGAGGCACTGGGCGCTACCGCACAGCCCACGGCTACATCCACGCCGTCAACACCAGTAACACCGAAAAACAGCTCACCGTTCACCTCATCGGCTGAGCTGAGGACGTCCTGATCCGAAGCTGCCGCGTTCTCAATCACCTGGCCGAAAGCAGGATGAGAGGAAGACCCGACTGTCACTGACCGTCCAGCGGACACCGGCGAAGCGGACCGGTTCCGACACGGGCACTTCGGTGGGCGACCAGCACAGACAGAAGGCGGGTTCGCCGGTGGACCGGTTGCGTCGATGAGCAGGTGCCGGTGGCTGCCGGTGCCGATGTGGATCCAGGCCTGGGGCCCGTTGCGAAAGTCCCGGCATCGCCTGCGGCTGTAGGCCACGGCCGCAGGGAATCTCTCCGTCTCTTATTGCGGTCTCATGAGGTCCAGGTCCTCGCCCCATGCATCCAGTACCTCGCTGTGTCCGGCCTCTCGGGCTGCCGCCTCGACAAGGGCGAACAGGTGCCGCTGCAGGGATGGGTCGCCTGTTGCCGAGATGTGGTCCACGGCATGGAGCAACACGTCGGCATCCCAGCCCGGTAGCGGATGTCGGGCAAGCTCCCATTCCAGGTACTTGTTGTAGGGGCGGGGGCGGCGGTCGATGGCGAAGAGCAGCTCGAGCAGGAACCGGATGCTGTCGGCGGCGTCTAGGCGAGCGGCCAGGGCCTGGCCGTCCCGGTGGTTCTTGATGGAGCGGTAGAGCGAGTTGGCGTAGGCGTCGAGCCAGCCACTGGCACTTTGGAATGCCTCATCTGCATCCAGGCGCGCCTTGTCGGCGAGGTTCCGGGCGATACCTCCATCGAGCCGGTCGAGCACGACGTGGGCTCGGGCAAGGGCGTAGCGTTCAAAGCCGGGCATTCCGGCTGCCCGGAACTCGGTGAGGGAGATGACGACGAGGTCCAGATCGGCGGTGCGGTGGCCGGCGAACCGGGTGAGATCGGTCGTGGCGTCGTCGGCGAGGACCACGTACAGATCGTGGTCGGAGTGTCGGGTGATCATGCCGTCGTGGGCTTGGGAGCCTTTGAGGACGAGGCCGACGACGGCTGGGTCGGCGGCGGCGAGTTCGACGAGTGCGTCGTAGGTGAGAGGCTGCTGAGCAGTCATGGTGTGGATCTCCGCTGGGGTGATGACGGGTATGCCTGCTGGGGCGGCCCCTTGTTCGAGAAGCGCCCTGCACCGTCTGCGGCTGCACAGGGCCGCCGCGCGGGAGATCAACGCACATCCGGACCCTACCTCCGGCCGGGCGGTGGGGCAGGGCATTCGGGGAGACGTCGGCACGCCGGTGGGGTGGAGCTGAACGTGACGCAGGCCGCGGCGGATTTACGGAGAGCACCCGCGTTCCGGATTCTGGCTTATGCCGGCGCTGCTGGGATCGGGTGCGCTCCTTTGGGAACCTGTGTCAGCTACTGCTCCTGCCGGTGGCCTCCGTGCTCGGCTGGCTGTCGGCACCGTCGGCAGTGTCGGTTGGCGAGGCGGAAAGGCCGGGGCGGATGCGCCGGCGGTGCCATCGGGTCTTTGCCAGGAGCGCCGAGCCGCAGATCACGATGGCGAGTCCGGTGAGCATGCCGTACAGAAGAGGCCCTGGGCGGGTGATCCCGGAGGTGATGAGGAGGCCCGTGGCAGCGGCCGGGGGGTGGTGGGCACAGAGCAGCGTGAGGATGAACAGCGTCATCCCGACCGCGAGTGCCTGTGCCCCGACCTGCCGCAGGGTGTCGTGGTGCTGTTCCAGCCCCGAGGGCTGGTTCCACAGCCCGAAGGCGGCGAGACAGGCAAGCCCGCAGGCAGTCGCTGACGCGTGCCCCAGTACGGCGTCCCTCACCCGGGCGCTTGCTCTCTCCGGGTGCGCCAGCAGGAGGTACGCAGTCGGCCCCAGGGTTGTCGTCAGCAGGATCCAGCCGATCGCGTGACCGATGAAGCCGGTGGCCGCGAGCAGTGCCGCGGAAAGGAACAGCAGCCGACTGCCCGCGTGCAGCCGTGTCGTGAACAACGGCGGGCGCGGAGCGGGGGCCCGCTTCTGCTGGGCGTTCGTGCAGGATGGTGCACTCACGTTCGGGTGGCGTGGGCAAGCATGACCGTTGTTGTCAGCCGGTGTGGTCATGGGCAGTCCTGGAAACGGATGGGCGGTCGCCGAGACACGCGGCCTCGGGTGCGGGGGACGGTGGTGGGTTTCGGCGAGGTGGTCGGGGCCCATGGCGCTGCGGGTTTCGAGGGAGTCCCGCACGGACGTGGAAGTCCTCGATCTGACGGTCGAGCGGCTGCGCCACCTCCAGGACGCGTTCACCAAGGCGGCCGCCGACTCCCGCGCCCGCGCTGACCGCTACGCCGAACCGGACGATGCCGACCCAGTGCATCCGGTGCGCCAGGACGACCAGCGGGCGCACCACCCGCAGGAGCCCGGACCGCACCGAGGCCGGGAGGCCGGCCACTGAGCGCATCGATGCCGCGGGTGCGCACCGACGATGCCCGGCATCCACTCCAGCGAACGGTGAGCCGCCACCGTTTACAAGGCCGGGGCGGGAGACGACGCCGCCCTCGCGGCTTGACACGCAGCATCAGGAATCGGAGGGACGTGGGGCGCGAAGGTGCGCCCGTTTCTTCAGCTCCTCCTCGTTGACCAGCGTGAGCATCGGCTGCCCCGGCGCGCACACCATGGTCACCACGAACTTGGTGGGTGCGTCCGACAGGGCGTTGCCGTCCTGGTAGTGGATCACGTCACCGCCCGGCTCCCAGAACGTCCCACCGGCCTCGACCACACGCTCCGGCTCACCCTCGAGCTCGAACCGGATCGCGCCCTCCATCACGTAGCCGAACGACGGGCCCGAGTGGCGATGCGGAGGGAGCCCGGGGTGACCGGGAGGCCACTCGACGAGGATGGTCATTCCGGAACCGCCTTCGGGAAAGAAGGGCGGAGTGACTTCCTGCAGCAACTTGACTTCGGGCGGCAGGGAGACCTCTTGGACGCTTCCGTGCTCTGGGTTCTTCGCGGACATGTGCCACACCTCCGTAAGCCTGCCCGGAATGGACGATCTTGCGTCGGCCTCCGCATTTTCGGACCGGTGCACCGACCCACTCGTTCGGCGGTGACCATGTTCGCCGGTTCCCGGCTCACACAACTCGCTTCGCGATGACGACAAGCCACGGCTCGCATCCGTGACAGGCCGTGTGCCTTCTGCCTCGCCCAAGCGGTCTCGACACCACCCTGCCTCCCGTCAGCGGCCGCCACAATCCGGGAGCCGGCGGCATCGAGACGGCATCGCACCATGCTGCGTCCACGGCTGTTCGGCATCGCCTACCGCATCGTGGGCAGCGTGTCCGAGGCTGATCGGGGCGTGGACGGGCCCGGCCCCGGCTGTCGACCGCCCAAGGCCGGGCGGAAATTCCCCGTGGGAGCAACGAGGCCGACGGCACGGTGATGCGGCCGACCACGGGGGTACGGGCTTGGTACAGGCGCTCGGGTCGGCGCAGTCGGCCATCCTGGACGGCAGGGGGGGGTGACCGGCGCGGGGTCAGGTGTGCGGCGCGCCGTCGTCCGCTGCCAGGCGGGTGAGCCATTCGCGCAGCAGGCGCTGCTCGGCGTCGCTCAGGACATCGGCGTGGTCGGGGAGGGCGGCGCGCAGTGCGCGGGCGGCCGGGGCGGGGCCGGAGTCCGTGGCGGAGACCATGGGTTCGGCACGGGTGACGGCGGCGATCATGGACTCGCGGAGGATGGTCAGCAGTGCCGGGTTGCGGCGTTCTGCGGGGGTGGAGTGCCAGGTGGTGACCGCTCCTTGGCCGGTGGCCTGGATGATCTGGGCGGCCAGCTCCTCGTCGACCCGCAGCCATCCCCCGGCTGCCAGTCGGCGCACCCGACCGCGGAGGATCTCCAGGCCCGCGCGGTGTGCCACGTCCGACGCCCGGCCGGTGGCCCTGTTCATGAGCGCGAACAGCTCGGGACGCGAGACGCCGAATTCCACCACCATGTCCCAGCCGCGGCGCAGTTCCTCCACCGGGTCCTCCGGCGCCGGGTCGAGCTGCGCGCGCTTGCTCTCCATGAACTGCGCATAGCCGTGCTCTGCGACCGCCTCCAGCAGCCCCTCCTTGTCGCCGAAGTGGCGGTAGATCGCCGGCGGCTGCATCCCGGCCGCAGCGGCGACCGCGCGGGTGCTCAGCGCGTCCGGCCCGCCGCTCTCCAGAAGCTCGACGGCCGCCTCGACGATGCGACGGCGAGAGCTGTCGGTGGTGTCGCGGATAGGCATGAATCGATGATACCGAAACATTGCTTCCAACGTTAGTTTCAATGTTACTGTTCAAATGATTCCATTGGAAACAGCGTTGGGGGAACCCCGTGATCATCGTGACCGGAGCCACCGGAAAGCTCGGCCGCCGCATCGTCGAACGCCTCTTGGAGCGCGTCCCCGCCGACCGCGTCGGCGTCAGCGTCCGAAACCCCGGCAAGGCCCAGGACTTCGCCGACCGCGGCGTCCGCGTCCGGCAAGGCAGCTTCGACGACCCCGCCTCGCTCCTGCGCGCCTTCGAGGGCGCCGAGCAACTGCTCCTCGTCTCCCTCGACCGCACGGGCGAGGAGTGCGTCACCGGCCATCGCGCAGCCATCGACGCCGCCGTGAAGGCCGGCGTCGGCCGCATCCTCTACACCAGCCAGATGGGCGCCGCCCACGACTCCCGCTTCCAGGCATGCCGTGACCACGCCCGAACCGAAGACCTGCTGCGCGCCACCGGCCTGCCCTGGACAGCGCTGCGCAACGGCTTCTACGCCGCCAGCGCCCTGCACTTCCTGGAGTCCGCCCGCCACACCGGCGACATCGCCCTCCCCGCCGACGGCCCCGTCGCCTGGACCGGCCACGACGACCTCGCCGAGGCCACCGCGGCGATCCTCGCCGGCGCGGTCCGCTTCGAGGGGCCCACCCCGCCGCTCACCGGCCCGGCGGCGCTTGACTTCGACGCCATCGCCGAGATCGCGACCCAGGTCACCGGACGGTCCTTCACCCGCACCGTCGTCCCCGACGACGCCTTTCGCGAGCAGGCCCTGGAGCACGGCGCCCCCGCCCCGATCGCCGACCTGATGCTGAGCATCTTCGCGGCAGCGCGCAACGGCGAGTTCACCTCCGTCGACTCGACGCTGGCCGAACTCATCGGCCGCGAGCCCGCCGCTTTCCGCGCCCTGATGGAGTACTCCTGGGCCGAATAGATCCGGCGGGGTGCGCACCCGCCGCCCTGTGCGCCGTCCTCGGGGCCCGCACCCAGCACACCCGCCTGGGTCGAGGCGGTGCGGATCCGTGCGGACCGGCGTGGGACGGTCTCGGCCGGACCTGGATGGCGCGGTCTGCAAGAGCGGGAACTCCGCCACGGCGGCGGCCCCGCCCGGACCGGCCCACCGTCGGCGACGGGGCGCGCGCCGCTGCCCGGTCCCGGGCAGCGGCGCGATTGACCTGCCCGTCCCTCGGCTATCGGTCCGTTCCGAAGTAGCGGTCTCCGAAGTCGCCGATGCCCGGCACCATGTAGGCGTTCTCGTTGAGCCTCTCCTCGATCGCGGAGGTCACGATCCGCACCCCGGGGAAGCGTTCACACACTGCCGTGACGCCTTCCGGCACGGTGATGAAGTTGACGAAGACGATGTGCTCCTCGGGCACGCCCAGTTCGAGCAGCAGCTCGATGGCGGCCACAGCCGTGCCGCCGGTCGCCAGCATCGGGTCGAGCAGGAGGACGTGGCGGTCGGCGATGTCGTCGGGGAGCGCGTGGTAGTACAGGTGCGGTCGCTTGGTCGTCCTGTTCCGCTGAATGAGGATCTTGCCGATCCTGATCCCCGGGATCACCGCCCGCAGTTCGCTCTCCATGCTCTCCCCGGCACGCACGATGGGCACGGCGAGCAGCCCGTCGGCGAAGCGCAGCCCGTGGTAGGTACTGCCGACGGGCGTCTGGACGTCGTACGGCTCGAAGGGCAGGAGGTCGAGGGCGGCCTCGGCCAGAAGGCGGATGATGCGGCCGGCGTGGAAGACGAAGTCCTGGCGGCCGGCTTCACGGTCGCGGATGACGGTGTGCAGGGCGCGCAGTTGGTTCGTCTGGGGCAGCAAGTGCAGGTTTCGGCCGAGGTAGTGCTCGATGGAGGTGACGGGCGCGGGGCCGGTCCACGCGGTCACATCGGTGGTCGGCCGCAGTGTGGTGGTCATTTCTGGTCCTTGCGTCAGGAGGGAGGTCAGTCGACCGGCGGCTGTTCGAAGGTGGGCGGAAGCTCCGGGGTCGCGGTGAACTGGCCCGCGGCGACCCGGTAGATCGACCTGCCGCCCGTGCGGTGCCACAACTCGCGCATCACATGGACGAGCTTGGGGTTGTGCTCTTCCTCCTCCTCGACGGCTCTGGCGATGTGCCAGTCCCATTCACGGACCCAGCGGGGGTCGGAGAGGTCGTCCGTCGCGGTGTCGAAGAGGTCGTCGAGCGCGGTCAGCTTTCCGGGGCGTGAGAAGTGGCCGCGGGAGAACAGCACGCCCAGGATGCCGGTCCAGTAGGCCTTGACCACGTCGGGGCGCTGTGCCGCGGGGAGGGCGTCGGAGATGGCCCGCATCGCGTGCAGTGCGGTGATGAGATGCAGGAGCAGGAAGTCCCCCGGCTCGGCCAGGTACAGCAGGGTGACCAGGTAGGCGAGCTGGTCCCAACTGGCGGCGGGGTCCTGCCCATGGATCCAGCCGGGGATGTCGTGGATCAGCGGATGGCCCTCGCCGAGCATCCGGGCGATCCGGTACTGGAGTCCGGACCTGACAAGCTCCGGGTGGATGCCGGCCGAGGTCTCGCCGACCAGGTTCTCCACCCATGCGCCGAGCTGCGGCTGGTTCGCCTCCCAGTAGCCGACGATGCGCAGCAGCGAGTCCTTCGGCCCTTCCGCGCCGAGTGCGTCGGAGGGGACTGAGCGTTCGGGATGGCAGCTCACATAGGAGAAGGCCAGGTAGGAGATGCCCTCGATGGCCATCCAGCGGTGGCCCGCGGCCAGTGCCCAGCCCAGGTGGATGGTCGCGTGCTGGAGCGCTCCGGCCCAGCCCGGGAGCAGGTGCGGCAGGTAGCGGCGCAGCAGTTCGGGCATCCCGAGTTCCCGCTCGCGCCGGTCGAAGAACTCGCAGTAGGCGGCCCAGTCCTGGCGCTTGCCGACGAGTTCGAGCCAGTTGTCGTCGTCGATGGTCCGCCCGGGCGGCCTGGCCGGTTCGACCGTGCAGCCGTATGGCGTCATCCTGATGTAGGCGTCGTGGTAGTCCTTGATCCGCTCCGGCGCCACGCCGAGGCCGGCGAGCGCGACTACGGCGTGTTTGACGTGGTTGGTCAGGTGACCGTTGAACTCGATGTGGTGCGTACGGTCGTTCAGCAGCCCGTCGACCACTGAGTTGCCGTCGAGCGTGCCGAGGATGTACTCCACGACCTCGGGGAACGTCTCGGCCACGTGTGACGGCCGGGCGGACGCGAGTTCCGCTCGCCCGTGCACTCCGTAGGTGACCGCGATCGAACCGGTCCCCGCAGCGTGCGCCATCTTCAGGTCGTGGGTGGTGTCGCCGACCATCACGGCGTGCTCGGGGCGCGCGCCGAGCTGTTCCAGGATGCGCAGCCCCGACTCGGGGTGGGGCTTGGGGCGGGTGACGTCGTCCGCGCCGATCAGCACGGTGAAGTGGTCACGTAGTTCTGCCGCGGTGAGCAGGGCGTCGGCGCTGGCGTGGAACTTGCTCGTGGCCACCGCCAACGTCACGCCGTGGCGACGCAGTTCGGCCAGTCCCTCGGCGACGCCGGGGAAGACCAGTGAGCGGGCGCGGGGCAGGATGACGGTGCGGAACGCCTCCTGGTAGCGCGCGACGCCGTCGGTGACGCGGGGGTCGTCCTGCGGGACGCCCAGCAGTTTGGCGAACGCCTGCTCCAGTGGGAGACCGATGGTGGCCCGGACGTCCGCCTCGTCCCGGGGGCGCTCGCCGAGCGCCTCGAAGGCGGCGGCGAAGGTCTCGACGATCGCCCGCGGGGAGTCGACGAGCGTCCCGTCCAGGTCGAACATCGCCACGTGTGTCACGGCTGCCTCTTTTCCTTCCGTTTCCCCGGCGGTGCTCACTGCGTCTCCTCGCGTCGGAGCCGGGCGTGGGCGGCCGCGAGTCGGCCGCCGACCTCGGCGGTGTTGATGAGGACGGCCATGTTGGCCGTGGCGGAACGGCCCTCGGTGGCGCGGTCCACGGCGCGCATCACGTACTTCGTCACGGCACCGCCCCGCACCCCGTCGGCCTCGGCACCGCTCAGCGCCGCGGCGATGGCCTCCTCGATGTCCTCCCCGTCGATCGCGTCCTCCTCACGGGTGGGGCTGGTGATGAGGACACCGCCGGGATTGCCCAGGGCCCAGTGGGTGTCCACGGCCCTGGCGATCTGTGTCTCGTCGTCCAACCGGTGCGGTGCGCGCAGCCCGCTGGAACGGCAGTAGAAGGCCGGGAAGTCGTCGAAGCCGTAGGAGATGACCGGAACGCAGTGGGTCTCCAGGAACTCCATGGTCAGGCGGAGGTCGAGGATCTTCTTCGCGCCGGCGCAGACGACCGCCACCTTGGAACGGGTGAACTGGATCAGATCCGAGGAGATGTCCATGGTGGTCTCGGCGCCGCGGTGGACGCCGCCGATGCCGGCGGAGGAGAAGAAGGTGATGCCGGCGAGTTCCGCCGCGACCAGCGAGGAGGCGACGGTGCTGGCGCCCATGCCGCCGGAAGCGAGGACGGCCGGCAGGTCCCTGCTGCTGACCTTGGGGATGCCGGGGGTGGAGGCGAAGCGTTCGATGTCCGTGTCGGTCATCCCGATCAGGATCCGGCCGCCGTCGATGCCGATGGTGGCGGGTAACGCGCCGCCGGCTCTCACGGCTTCCTCCACCTTGCGGGCGGTGGCCGCGTTGTCCGGGTAGGCGAGCCCGTGGGTGATGACGTTCGACTCCAGGGCCACCACCGGGTCGCCGTCGGCGAGGGCCGCGGCCACCTCCTCGGTGTAGACCAGCGGCACGGAACCGGGTATGCGTGTCGTCATGGGTTTCCTTCCAGGAACCGGGTGCGCCGGTCAGTAGTTGGGCGTCTTGCGGAGCAGGTTCTGGCGGCGGACGATCTCCGGCTCGTAGACCTGCTCGTGCCACGCCTCCTGCTCGACCGGTTCGATGGCGATGGAGACGACGTCCTCCTTGCAGCCGAAGGCGTTGCTCACCGCCGAGGTGAGTGCGGCGAGGAGTTCCTTCTCCTGCGCCTCGCTGAGGGCGACGGGGAAGTGCTTGATGTTGATGTGGGGCACTCCGACCTCCTGGGAGATGACATGGGACGGGGAGACCTGGCCCGTAAGCGGGGACCTGGCGGGATCGCGCAGCCGGTCGTTGACCAGCGCGGCGAGTTCGGTGACGTGCGGCTCACGCAGCAGTTCGTAGTGGCCGGACGGGAGTTGGTGCACAGTGGGCGGCCGGAGGGAGAAGGCGCCCTGGTGCTCGACGAAGGAGTAGTTGTCGTCGTTGGCCTTGACGAGCGTCACGGGGGCGTTCAGGCGCCGCCCGGCCAGCTCGTGGAACTCGTACGTGGGGGAGTAGGTGCGCTTGACGATCGCGGTGACGGCCCGGACCAGTTCCGTGCCGAGGCCGGGAAAGCGGCTGGTGACGAAGTCGACGAAGCTGTCCTCGTCGGTGACGCTGCGCAGGCAGTCGTCCAGTTGCGGGCCGCTGAGGGTGCCGGCGAAGACGGAGTGGAGGACGGCGACGAAGGCCCGGTCGGCGAAGTCCGCCCGGCCCGTCGAGCCGGCCGTGTCCTCCTCGCGCAGGCGCGGCATGCCCGGGGCGATGAGGAAGAGGTGTTCCACCCGCTGGCCGGCCTGCTCCAACTGCCGGGCCGCCTCGAAGGCGACCCGGGCGCCGAACGAGTAGCCGCACAGGATGTAGGGACCTTCGGGCTGGACGCTGCGGATGGCCTCGACATCCGCAGCCGCCATCTCGCGGACCGTGGTGCAGGGCACCTCGCCGCGGTTGATGCCGTGTGCCTGGATGCCGTGGACGGGCCGGTCCTTGCCCAGGGCGGCGGCCAGCGGGCGCAGGTTCATGGGGTAGCCGCCGAGTCCGGGCCAGCAGTGGATCGGCGTGCCGGTGCCCTCCGGCTGGAGCGGGACGAGCCGGGTGAGGGGCTCTGACGACTCGGCGTCCAGCCGGGCGGCGAGCTTCTCGACGGTGGGCGCATCGAACAGCACCTGGAGGGGAAGGGCTGCTTCGAACGTCCTGTTCACCCGGTTGACGAGCGCCACGGCGAGCAGGGAGTTGCCGCCCAGCTCGAAGAAGTCGTCCGTGACGGAGATCTGCTCCTGCTTGAGGACGGTCTGCCACAGATCGCGGACGCGACGCTCGGCACGGGTCCGAGGTGCCACGAACGTCCTGGCAGCCAGGGAGAGTTCGGCTCGCTGTGCGGCCTCCAGGGCCTTGCTGTCGACCTTCCCGTTGGCGGTCAGGGGCAGCCTGTCCAGGACGATGATGCGGTTGGGCAGCATGTAGCGGGGCAACAGTCCGGCGAGGTCCTCCTTGATCAGCTCGGCCGGTCCCTGCATGTGGACCACGTCCTCCTTCATGTCCTCGCCGCGCAACTGCTCGTCGCTGACACGCCCGCCGACGAAGAAGTACGAAGGTCCCGTGGGCAGTCCGCAGTGGGTGAGGATCCTGTTCAGCCGCTTGGCCGCGGGCAGGTCGTTGCCGGTCTTGGAGCTGTAGCCCGAGGACATGAAACCGAGGTGCAGACCGTTCATCTGCAGGCGCTGCAGCTTGCTGCCCAGGTCGAGGTAGTGCCGCCAGGAGTCCGGGCCGGTGGCGACCAGGCTGATGCCGAAGCCCGCTCGCTCGTAGACCCGTTGGTTGATGGCGATGACGTGCTTCTTGAGCACCAGGTCGTCCGAGATGCGCACCAGGGAGCCGTCGGCGTACCGGTACTGCCCGGCCCGCAGACCGTCGACCCGGCCGGCGTGCGCCTGGACGTAGACGTCCAACGTGTCGGCGCTGCCGTTCGCCTCGTACGGTACGAGATCGAACGTCCCCAGGTAGTGGTCTTCCTCGGCGCACTCGAGTCGGCGCACGACCGCGGGCCGGTACTCGGCGGCGGCGATGCCGAGGCCGTAGGCGGGGAGCACCTCCTCGAACAGGCCGACCATGTGCCCGGCTTCGATCTCCAGGACCTCCCGGATGTTGTTGCGGTAGACCGGCTCGATCGCGCTGCGCTTGCCGAGAAAGTGGATCCTCGCCCGCGGGCCGGACTGCCGCGGTGCCGGGCCGATCAGCACCAGGTGGTGGTGGAGCGGGTGGTAGTAGTACAGGCCCGGGTCGATGCCGCCGATGCCGTCGAGTTCGAGGTACAGCTGGACGGCGTACAGGGAGCCCGGCGAGGCGTAGGCGTACTTGGGCAGCAGCCGCTGGTCGCTGAGATACTGGCCGAAGTTGCGGAGGATCCCGCCGAGTTCGGCCCGGCTCAGGCTCCCCGGGGTGCGCGGCGCGCCGCCCGGCCGGGCGGCCGGGGCCAGCAGGCGCAGGATGTCGTCCCGGTTCACCTGTCCGCCCTCGTAGCAGCGGTACGTCTTGCGGGCGAAGGCCAGGGCCCGCTGCTCGGGCGTGGCCTCCGCGCCGGGGAGTGCGGTCACCGGGCGGCCGGCCAGGTCGGCGGCGTCGCGGCAGCCCGCGCACGACAGTTGGGCCCTGACCTGGAGCCTGCTGCGCTTGGACTGGTGGTGGGCGCCGTGGTTGCCCTGGTCCATCAGGGCGGCTTCCTTGGGGTTCAGCTCCACGAACGCGACCAGGTTCTGGAAGCCTGTGGCCTCGTCGTCCTTGAGCAGGACCGCCGAGTTGCGGACCCAGTCGTGCGTCTCGATCGTCTGGCGTATCTCGTCCAGTTCGACCCGGTAGCCGCGCAGCTTGACCTGGTTGTCCGTTCGCCCGACGGACTGCACCGTCCCGTCGGCGTTCAAGTGGGCGAGGTCACCGGTCCGGTACAGGCGGGCGTCGGGGGCGGACGAGAACGTGTCCTGCACGAACCTCTCAGCCGTGAGATCGGGGCGGCCGAGGTAGCCGCGGGCCACCTGGACGCCGCCGATGTGCAGTTCGCCGACCTCGCCGACCGCCGCCTGACGGCCGGCCGCGTCCAGGACGTGGAAGGTGGTGCCGCTGACCGGCGTGCCGATCGGCATGACGCGGGGGCCGTCCTCCACCGCGGCACGGTCCACGACGAAGGCGGAGGCGTTGATGGTGCACTCGGTCGGGCCGTAGAGGTTGACGAGCGAGCAGTCCGGCACCGTGTCGAGGAACTGAGCGGCCAGGCTGCGCGACAGCGCCTCACCGCCGCTGAACACCTGGCGCAGTGAGCCGCACTCGGCGAGGGCCTCTGTGTCGAGGAGTGCCTGGAGGAGGGTGGGGACGCACTGCAGGGTGGTCACACCGTGTCGTCGGACGGCGGCCACGATCGCCTCGGGGTCCCGGTAGATTCCGGGGGCACCCATCACCACGGTGCTGCCGCAGGCTGGGGCGAGGATCTCCCACTGGGCAGCGTCGAAACTCAGGGGGGTCTTCTGGAGGATCGTTTTTTCTCCGTCGATTCCGCAGGCCTCGGACAGCCAGCGCATCTGGCTGACGATGCTACGGTGCTCGATCATCACCCCCTTCGGTTTCCCGGTACTGCCGGACGTGTAGATGACGTATGCCAGGTCTTCCGGACCGACCGCTTCGCAAGAAGCGAATCCTGCTGAGGAAATCTCCTCGCCAATGTTCTCCATGGAATGGAGAACATTCGAGGTCACGATCCGAACGCCACTGGGTGATAGTTCCCGGAGGCGGGAACGAAGTAATTCCTGAGTAAGGACGACTTCCACCCCCGCGTCCGCCATCATGTACGCGATGCGCTCCTCGGGGTACTCCGGGGAGAGCGGGACGTACGAACCGCCGGCCCAGAGGATTCCCCAGAGGTTCGTCATCAGTTCCAGCGAGGGCTCCATGAACACGCCGACACGGCTGCCCCTGGTCACTCCCACGCGCCTGAGCTGGGCTCCCAGTAGCCGGGCCTGGTCGAGCAGTTGGGCGAACGTCAGGCTCCGGTCCTCGTGGACCACGGCGGTCCGGTGTGGTGCGGCACTCGCCTGTTCGGCGAGCAGCGTGGTCAGGCAGATGTCACCACGTCGGGTGTGGGTAATCGCGTGGGGGCGCATGGACCTCTCTTTTCCGCAGTAGCGGCATTTCCCAGGAAATCGCGCACTCGTGGTGCCCTGAGCTAATCACCGGTGGAAGGCTAGGAGAAATTTTCCGGCCAGGTCAACAACTTGGGTGCATGTTCACGGAAGTTGACCACGCTTTATCCGGGGTTCACTTGGCAGGCGCGACCGCTAATTCCGGGCATGGCGAATTCGCGCCCATGCTCGGCAGGGCCGGGAAGTGAACAAGAGAAAAATGATGTCGGTCGCCCCTCGACAGGGGTCGAGCCGGTGTGGGATGTGCCGTGGCGACGAGAGTTGCTCAGCCGATCTGGCGGTCGCGGCCCGCGAGCAGGCCGGCCCCGATCTGCACCAGGGTCATCGCCAGGATGAAGACAAGCGGCGCACGCCAGCCGCCCGTGTGGCCGTAGAGCACGCCGACGACGAGAGGGCCGGGGATCGAGAGCAGGTAGCCGAAGCTCTGCACGAACCCGGAGAGCCGGACGACGGTGGCGCTGTCACGGCCGCGCATGCTGATCATCGTAAGCGCCAGTGGGAAGGAACAGTTGGCGACGCCCAGCAGGAAGGCCCACAGCCAGGGTGTGGTGGATGCGGAGGCCCACAACCCGGCGAATCCCGCCAGGCCGCACAGACCGATTCCCGCCGCGATCCCGCTCTGGTTGCGCAGCTTTCCGGCCGCGGCCGACAGGGCGAAGGACAGCGGTACACCGAGGAGCGAGGTGCCGGAGAACAACAGACCGGCACTTTGAGCGGACAGTCCGGCATCGCGGAACATCTGCGGCAGCCAGCCGATGATGACGTAGGCGGAACTCGCCTGCAGCCCGAAGTAGGCGGTGAGCGCCCAGGCGGTGGGATCCCGGGAGATCCGGCTTCGCGGCTGTACCTGCGGTTCGCCTCCGCCGCCCACCGCACCCGCCGCAGCCCGTCCCTGATGGCGGGCGGCAGCGAGCCAGGGCGGGACGGCGATCGCGGCCAGGACGGCCCAGATCCCCAGGCCGTATCGCCAGTCGCCGCCGAACGCCTCGGTCAGGGGAACGGTGACGGCGGCAGCGGTCGAGGCGCCGACGTTCAGCGCCATGGAGTACAGCCCCGTCACCGCACCCACCCGGTCGGGGAAGCGATGCTTGACGACGGCCGGGAGCAGCACGTTCGCGATGGCGATGCCGGCCAGCGACATGGCGGTCAGTGCGACGAACAGGGCGGCGTCGGTGGCGAACGGACGCGTCACCAGCCCGGCCGTCAGCAACGCGGCACCGGCCGCGATCGCGCCACTCGCGCCGTACCGCCGTGCGAGGGCGGGAGCCATGGAGCCGACCAGGGCGAAACACACGGCCGGGATGGACGTCAGCAGTCCGGCGACCGTGCCGCTCATGGCAAGGCTGTGACGGACCTCTTCGAGGACGGGCCCGAGGCTGGTGACGCCCGGGCGGAGGTTCAACGCCGCGATGACGAGCGCCACCAGCGTCAATCTGCGCAGCCGCGGTGAGTGGCGGGGGGACGCAGCCTGGCCGGTGCGTAAGACGGCGTTCTTGAGCTCTTCCTTCGTCACAGGGCCGATCATAGACTCATCCCATGACTCTAGGTCTAGTGGTTCATGTGATTCTTACGCAGGCTCATATGATGATGGGATGACTATGGATCCCGTTCGCCGAACACCGCTGTCGGACCAGGTGATTGCCCGCCTCCGACGGCAGATCACCTCCGGCACCTGGCCCGTGGGCTCGCGCATCCCCACCGAGACGGAACTCGTCGAACAGCTCGGTGTGGCGCGCAACACGGTGCGCGAGGCCGTGCGGGCCCTGGCCCACACGGGCCTGCTGGACATCCGCCACGGCTCCGGCTCCTACGTCCGGGCGACCAGCGAACTGGCCGGAATGATGCGGACCCGCTTCGAGGAAGCACACACGGACGACGTCGCCGAGGTGCGCGGCGCCTTGGAGGTCCGCGCGGCCCGCCTGGCCTGCGCACGTCGCACGCCGGAGGATCTGGAACGGTTGGACGCCCTGCTGACCCAACGGGACAAGGCCTGGTCGGACGGGGACCGGGTCGCTTTCGTGAACTCGGACGTGGCCTTTCACCTGGCCGTCGTCGCCGCGTCCCACAACACGGTCCTGGCCCAGTTGCACGCGGACCTGGGCGAGGTGATCCGGGCTTCCCTCCTGGACCACTTCGGTGAGGAGCTACGCCCCGAGCAGTTCCAGGACCACGCACGCCTCGTCGAGGCCATCCGGCAACGCGACGGCGACATGGCGGCCCGCGAATCCGGTTCCTACATGGACTGCGCTCCCACCCTGGGGGGCGATTGACCGATTCCGGGTCCTGCCGGCGACGCGCGTGGCAGTGATGGCCGGGCCGACGGGGGAGCCCACCGCACCACCGCGGCTCGGCCACTCCTCGTTACCCGTCCGGCTGGGCCGCCGCGGCTCCGAACGCTTCCTCGGCGCGCCCCGGATCCAGCTTTTGTACAGGTCACGGGCGGGTTACCCGATTCGTGCGCTGACGGTTGCTCGTCCCCGTGCAGGGCCTGCTCCCACCACCGGGCCACCACCGCGTGCGCCGGCGCGAACCCCGTTCCGGCTGGGCCCCGGCTTGGCGGCCCGCTCGTTGCCGCCACACGCACCGTCAACTGAACGCGTCCCGACAGGTAACGGGCAGACGGCCACCTACTCCGTCGTGCCGGCCCGGTGCGTTGGTTCATCGTGGGCCGATCTGGCTCAGCGCACGTCGATGGTGAAGGTCCGGGACATGGGTCTCCGCTGGCTGAGAGGCGATCCGGAGCACCGGCCCCCGGCCGGCACCGGCACCCCGAACACCGCTCGTACCCCCTGGATCCTGGTGGTGGGACATCCCGTGCGTCCCGCTGCCGTACGACCGCGCGCTCGTCGCCTCCACCGTGCAGCGTCCGGCTGCGCGCCGCACCGGTCGCGCCCTGTACGACGTCGCCGTCCTTGCCCATCAGCAGGCCGCGATGCCCGAGCGGCTCCTCATCCCGTTCCCGGACGCCGACTCCGAGTCCAGCCGCCCGGAGCCGGGTACCGAGCCCGGTCGGCGTTCGACAGCGCCGGCGGGGACGCTGCGTTGATGTTCGGGGATGCTCGCTCGATGGTCGCCTCGGGCAGCCGTGGCTAGTGCTGTGACCGGAAAGGTTTGCCGGGAAGCTCGCGGCGTCCGGTGCGGTACATCGCAAGGCGGAGCATCGCCCGCGTACTGGATGTACT